>JAFVAA010000580.1 GCA_017476305.1 Lachnospiraceae bacterium | reverse complement strand
ATGAGATGGAAATTGGAATTTTGAATTTATATCCGAAATTTTATGAACAGGCGGAGCTTGCGAAGGAGGAGATGGAAAATTTAGATTGCAGTAAGATGGTAGAGGCTTCGGTGAAGAGGGGTAAAATTCTTCATGGAAGCTATAATTATCATAATGTATTGTTCCAGGACGAAGATATCATTACGACCAATTTCGAAAAATGTGCATATGGGATCCAGGTCATGGACCTGTATGGATTTTTTAGGAAATTTATGGAAAAAAATAACTGGAATACGGAGAAGGGACTTCAGATGCTGCGGGCTTATCAGAAAAACAGAGAGATTGAAAAGGAGGAGGGGAAGCTGCTTTATCTGCTCTTTTTGTTTCCGGAAAAATTCTGGAAGCAGATGAATTTTTATTATAATGGGAAAAAGTCATGGATGTCCATGAAAAATCTGGATAAAATAAAGAAGTTAGAGGAGCAGGAGGAGCGTCGAAAGAAATTTCTAGGTGAGGTGAAAAGGGTTTTATTTTCCTAAAGATTATGGTATGATAGTATTCATAACAGGAAAAATAAGATACTATATTGGTAAAATGGCTGTGAGTCTGCCGCCAGCAGCCGGTGGGAGGCAGCAGCAGAACGAGGCAGAAGGATGAAAAGAAAAGAAAAAAGCATATGGATCTTTGGTTGTTTGCTCGTGATGATGGTTCTGGTGACCTCCTGTACGATGAGAAAGGTAAGGAAAAGACTGATCCCTTCAGCAAGGCCTGCCGCCAGTACAAATGTCAAAACGGGAGTAGTGACGGAAAATGACGGAATAGGACAGATTACATTGAGAGATCTGGATTCGGAAACGGCAAATACCTTTTTCTATGATGACACCTCCCTGATACAGGATGAGTATGACAGGGAACGTGATGGGGAGGATATCGAGCAGGGAGAGATTTTGCAGGTTTCCTGTAAGCCAAATGAGGATAAGATCGTGTCTGCCGTGGTGCCGGAAAATGTCTGGTATTATCATGAGGTGCAGAAGTTTTCCTTTGATACGGAGCAGAGCATGATGGAATTTGTCGGGAAAAAATATCAGTACGGTATGCTGACCTTTTGTTCTGATGGCATGGATCAGGTACAGCCGATGGATTTTGACAGTAAGGATATGCTGACGGTTCGCGGAATTGGCTCCCACGTGTACTCCATTGTACGTTCCAGGGGACATGGATATATCCGCATCATAAACTACAAGGATTTTATGGGTGGCCTGGCAGAGCTGGATAATGGCATGATGGTCCTGATTACGGATAATCTGATGATGACAGCGCCAGAGGGTACTTACCGTTTGACGCTTGTGACAAAAAATATGGCGGCTACGAAGACAGTCGTAGTGATGAACGGTCAGGAAACAGTAGCGGATTTTAGTGATTATAAAAAGGAGATAAAGGATATCGGAGAGGTGACCTTTGATGTTCAGCCGGAGGGTGCGGAGCTTACGCTGAATGGGACCTCCATCGATTATTCGAAGCCTGTGACGTTAAGCTATGGGAAATATAAGGTCAGGGTGTCTTTGGCGGGATATTCGGATTACATCGGGGTATTGAATGTAGAGCAGGCCTCCAAAAAGATCCATATCGTTTTAGAGGAGGCAGATGCGGAGGTGGCCCTGCCATCGCCGACACCTACACAGCCTGCTGCGGATACTGCGAATCATGATGCCGTGACGAGAAAGATTGACAGTGAGCATACGATTACGGTGACGGAGCCGGTTGGTGTGGAGGTCTATTTAGATAATATTTATAAGGGCGTGTCACCGTGCAGTTTTACAAAGGTTCTCGGTTCACAGACGATTACCCTGAGTATTCCGGGCTATTCATCCAGGAGCTATTCTGTGGATATTTTAGATGATAATAAAAATGTGAAATTGACCTTTGCCGAGCTAAAGAGTGAATCCGCGAGCTCTGAAAGTACAAGCACTCCTGTGCCTTTGCCGGAAATTTCAAGTATTCTGGATGATTAGATTTTGCTGCTTTGCGTGCACATAGGCAGTCCGTATGGCACCAGTGTAACATTTTTTGGACCTGGCATCATAAGGAACGGTAAATAAATAATTTTATCGACTTTTCTCCTAAAACACCCTATACGCAAGTGTTTCAGAAGAAAAGTTGTAAAAGTTTCATTATTTACAGTTCCTCAGGAACGGTTAATTCTTAACAGTTCCTAATATATAATATAAAAAGGAGGAAATTTTTATGGATTACAAAGAAAACTACGAGTCCTGGCTGTCAAATCCTTATTTTGATGACGAGACAAAAAAAGAGCTTCAGGGAATTGCTGAGGATGACGGGGAGATCAAGGAGCGTTTTTACAGGGATCTGGAGTTTGGTACCGCAGGACTTCGTGGAATCATCGGAGCGGGAACGAACCGTATGAATATCTAT
>JAFVAA010000579.1 GCA_017476305.1 Lachnospiraceae bacterium | reverse complement strand
GAAAAATCACTGCCTCCTCTTCCTCCGGCTCCTGCTTTGGAGATTGTATCTTTGCCGTTCCGACAAATGCAGAAAATAAGAGAATCATAGCTGCCGAAACAGCTATGATCAGATTTCTCTTTCTCTCGTATGCTTTTGTATGTTTTCTTCCCTTTGCCATCGTTTTTCACCTGTGAATCTTATGTTTTTTCCCTCTGGCTATAAAAGTAAGCTCTATGTTTCCATAGTAAGCTTACGCTTCCATAGCAAGCTTATGCTTCCATAGCAAGCTTACGCTTCCATAGCAAGCTTACGCTTCCATAGCAAGCTTATGCTTCCATAGCAAGCTTACGCTTCCATAGTAAGCTTATGCTTCCATGGAATAGTTCGGTGCCTCCTTCGTGATATGGATATCATGCGGATGACTCTCCTTTAAGGAAGCAGCAGAAATCTTCACGAACTGCCCTGTCTCCTGCAAGGTCTTTATATCCTTCGCTCCGCAGTAGCCCATACCGGAGCGAAGCCCTCCCATGAGCTGGAATACCGTATCCTCTACTGTTCCCTTATAGGCAACCCGTCCTTCTACGCCCTCCGGCACGAGCTTCTTTGCATCGGATTGGAAATACCGGTCCTTGCTGCCATTTTCCATCGCAGCGATGGAACCCATGCCACGATATACCTTATACTTTCTTCCCAGATAAATCTCGAACTCTCCCGTGCTCTCATCACAGCCTGCGAAGATGCTTCCCATCATGCAGACATTCGCACCGGCAGCAATTGCCTTCGTCATATCTCCGGAGAACTTGATTCCACCATCGGCTATGATTGGGATATCATACTTTTTCGCTGCTTCATAGGCATCCATAATCGCTGTAATCTGAGGTACACCAATTCCTGCTACCACACGTGTCGTACAGATAGAGCCGGGACCGATACCGATTTTCACACAGTCCACACCAGCCTTTATGAGCTCCTCTGTAGCTGCTGCAGTCGCCACATTTCCTGCGATGATCTGAAGCTCCGGATATGCCTCACGGATCATCTTTACACAGCGTATCACATTCGCACTATGTCCATGTGCAGAATCAAGGACGATACAGTCTACATTTCTCTCGACCAGAGCTGCCACCCTGTCCAGTACATTTGCCGTAATTCCTACCGCAGCACCACAAAGAAGACGTCCTAAAGAATCCTTTGCCGCTAAAGGATATTTGATCTGTTTTTCGATATCCTTAATCGTGATCAGCCCGGTCAGATTTCATTCATCATCTACTAAAGGAAGCTTTTCTTTTCTGGACTCTGCTAAAATCTTTTTCGCTTCCTCCAGTGTGATTCCCTGCTTCGCAGTGATCAGTCCCTCGGAAGTCATAGATTCCTTGATTTTTTTCGAAAAATCGGTTTCAAACTTTAAATCACGGTTCGTAATGATACCGATGAGCTTTCTTCCCTCCGTAATCGGCACACCGGAAATATGAAACTTCGCCATGAGATTGTTTGCATCCTCTAAGGTATTCTCTGCAGATAAATAAAATGGATCCGTGATGACACCATTCTCTGAACGCTTAACCTTGTCCACCTCATCTGCCTGCTGTTCGATCGACATATTTTTATGGATGATGCCGATTCCTCCCTGTCTTGCCATGGCAATCGCCATACGGTACTCTGTCACCGTATCCATCCCCGCACTCATCATCGGGATGTTCAACTGGATCTTCTTCGTCAAATTTGTCTGAAGGGAAACCTGATTTGGTATCACCTCCGAATACTGTGGAACTAAAAGCACGTCATCAAATGTAATTCCCTCGCCAATGATCTTTCCCATTTTACTATCCTCCCTGGTATAATTGTTTTAGGTTCAAAGAAACAGTGTTTCTTGGAAACCCTGTTATCTGAAAATATGTTACCCTCCACATGCATGTGTAAACGGTAACAAAATATACGGAAACACGCAGGGGGAATACCTGCGTGTCCATCACAAAAAAATAATAATTTATAATATTTTCAAAAGTATACACCAAAGTAGGATTTCTTGTCAACTACAAATTTTTTTCAATCGTCCAATCGTCCAAAAATCCTTTCCCTAAAAATTCTTTTCCTCTACAGTAAAACAATCGTCGTCCCCTTCCTCTGATTGAAAATGATCCGTTCTTACTACTTTTAGCTTTCATCGTACAATAATTTCTTCTACTCTTTCCAGATCAATTTCCTCATTCATGACATAGCTTATCCCAAAATCATCCAATTCCTTCCCGACAGAATATCCATTTCCCAATTCTTCCATGTTCTCGGGATTTAACACCACTTCCTTTTGATACTTACGAGTAGTCCCCTTCGAAAACAAGGTGCACATATAGTATTGTTTTTTCTCTTTATCCTGTGCAAAAAAATCATAATGTTTTTCTTCTTCTGTCCAATCGCCTTCCGGTTTGATTACCACAGAAAAAGATGTCAGAAAAACCGAAAACTTCATATCATCTGTGCCGGCTTGAAACTTTCGCATTTCGATATCACCAGCTGCAGCTTCACGTTTCACATCCTCTACTTTCTGAAAACGATAATCTACTACCGGATTTTCCAATGAGCTTTCCTTCTCATAAAATCCATACCATTTAACCAGACACCCGAGGTCGCTTTTTTCGACATCCGTTCTGCATATCTGAAATCCGTCAATACTATAATAGGATACTTCCTTCTCATCCGGGACAGAAATTTCCGCTTCCACACAGGCAGAACCTGTCTCCGTATTTTTCTGAATGGAAGTAATGACGACAGATTGCTGTGTCTGGTTTACAGAAGCTTCTGTTTCCCGTTCTTTTTGTTCAGATTTTTCTGTTTCTACATTTTGATCAGAAGTTTTCTCTCCACATCCCGAAAAAACCAAAGCAATTAAAAAAACAAAAAGGAAAAAAATTTTTTTCAAAATTACCACCCCACTTTTGCATATAAAACACTGGATTCTGCTGCCGCAATACTCACAGAAAATTTCAAAGTCTTTCCTTTATACTGGGACTTAGGAGTAACATCCATGAGAAGTTGCTGATTAAAATTTGCCCCATCTACAATAAGCATACGACTATTCTTATCACCTGATTTAAATTCAAAGTTCTCAGCCTTTACATTTATGTAGCACGCTGTTCCCATTATCGGAGTTCCATTTATCAAAGCTGACAT
>JAFVAA010000578.1 GCA_017476305.1 Lachnospiraceae bacterium | reverse complement strand
GTGCAAGGGCGGCAGCTGACAGCAGACGATATGCCGCCGATTCCGTCTGCGGATGATATGCCACCGGTCTTTTCTGCGTCTAAACCAAAGACGGAGGCGGTTCCGGCTTCTCCGTTCACCTTTATTGATACGGAGTGATGATGGAATTTTATTTATTATGAAATGATATAGAGCTTGGAGATTTCGACATGAAAAAAAAGAAATTCGTTCAGATAATATTATTTTGTCTGGGATGTTTCATTTTATTTTTAGCGGACCAGTTTACAAAGTATTTAGCAATACATTCTTTAAAGGATACGTCTGGAATTGCTTTGATTCCGGACGTATTTGAGCTTCAATATGTAGAAAACAGAGGTGCTGCATTTGGCATTTTACAGCAAAAAAGAATTTTTCTGATTCTGATTTCTGTAATCGTATTATGTCTGCTGTATTATTTTTATCATAAAATTCCTGAAGGGAAAAGATATTTTCCTTTACGGCTGATTTCGGTAATGCTTGTTTCCGGAGCAATCGGGAATATGATCGATCGTATTGTGAGAGGATACGTGGTAGATTTTTTGTATTTCAAATGGATTAATTTTCCGGTATTTAATGTGGCAGATTGCTATGTAGTGATTTCTGTAATTGCTGCCTTTTTATTTCTCTGTTTTTATTATTCTGATGATGAGCTTCGTTTTTTGGACATTAGAAAAAAGAAGGGAAATGAGTGAACGACAAAATAGCCGCAAAGCGGCTTGCGGTCGGCGCAGGATCATTAACGAAACGGCAAGCCATTTCGTTAATGAGTATAATAAACAGGTTCGTTGAGAGGATGTTATGGAAGAAAAAGTAAGAATTGAGATTGCAGAACCGGAAACGGGGAATCGTTTGGATATTTTTTTAAGTGAGCATTTTTCGGATTATTCCCGATCTTATCTCCAGAAGCTAATTAAAGATGAAAAGATTTTAGTGAATGATAAGAAGGCGAAATCCGGATATAAGGTAGAAGCAGGAGATCGGATTTTGGTATTTTTAGAATCTCCAAAGGAATTAGAAATTGTTGCGGAGGATATTCCTCTTGATATTTTATATGAAGATGAAGATATCATTGTCATCAATAAACCGAAGCAGATGGTCGTTCATCCGGCACCGGGACATACTACAGGTACGGTAGTAAATGCGCTTTTGTATCATTGTAAGGATGATTTATCAGGAATCAACGGGGTATTAAGGCCTGGTATCGTTCACAGGATCGACCAGGATACTACCGGCGTGATCGTGGCCTGCAAAAATGATCATGCGCACAGGGATATTGCGGAGCAGTTAAAGGAACATACCATAAAGAGAACTTATTTTGCCATTGTGCATAATCATGTAGCCCGGGAAAGCGGAACGGTAGAGAGTACCATTGGAAGGCATCCGGTCGACCGAAAAAAAATGGCAATGAATGTAAAGAATGGAAAACACGCCATTACACATTATCAGGTATTAGATTCTTTAAATGGACGTTTTACCTATATTTCCTGCCATTTAGAAACCGGAAGAACGCATCAGATCCGCATCCATATGGCGAGTCTTGGAAATCCGATTTTAGGAGATCCCGTCTATGGACCTTCGAAATGCCCGTTCCATCTGCAGGGACAGACGCTTCATGCCGGTGTGCTCGGCTTTATCCATCCGACGAAAAAGGAATATATGGAATTTCAGGCACCCTTGCCGGAATATTTTGAAAAGCTCTTAAAAAAGTTTGCTTTGTAAGAAGCATTTTATTAACCGTTCCTTATGCTATTTATCAAATAGCATAAGGAACTATTTACGTAGAGTAACTGCCGTGGCAGCACTTCGTTTTTTGTCATCATCCAGAGCCGCATAATGCTTTTTTGTGGTATTTACATCATTATGTCCTAATACATCGGCTACAAGGTAAATATCGTTTGTTTCGCGGTATAAGCTGGTGCCGTAAGTGCTCCGTAGCTTATGAGGCGTAATATGTTTAAAACTCGTAATCTGGCTGGCATATTCCGTAACCAGATTCTCAACAGCCTGAACGCTGATTCTTCGCTTCTGAATAGAATAGAAAAGGGCATGTTCATGACCTGGCAGTGGTTTAATATGTTCCCTGCTGATATCTATGTAATTTTTTAGTGCTTCTCGAACTTCTTCTCCAAAATAGACATATTCCTCTTTACCACCTTTTCGCATAATGCGGATACGATTGTCGCGAAAATCTATATCCTCGATATCAAGTCCTACACATTCTGAGACACGGATTCCGGTACCTAAAAATAGCGTAAATATAGCGATATTTCGCAGTTTATTCTGTTCATAAAAGGTCTTTTTTCTGCCATTCAGTTTATTTCCGGCGTTTTCCACTAAATCTAAAAGCTCCTCCACTTCACCGGAATTCAAACGTATGATCTCTCTGTCGTGCAGTTTTGGCATATCCACTACAGTGGTCGGGTTATTGGTAAGAAGCTCTCTTTTTTGATAGTATAGAAAGAATTTTCGCAGGGAAGCAAGCTTTCTGTGAATCCCCCGTTCATCATTTTTATAGTCCTTTCCATCATAAGTATACAGCTTTAAATACTCCAAATATTCTTCGATATCTACCGGCTCTAAGGAATTTAAAGTCTCTAAGGTGATATTATCCATGTTCTGATTCAGCGAAGGATTGGCATATAAAAGAAAACGGAAAAAGGTCCGTATATCATAAGCATATCCAATACGGGTACTTGCTGAGGCGGTCTGTTCGATACCACGAAAAAAATCCTTTGAAAAACGGGGAAAGCTGTTTAGAAGCTCCCGTAATTTATTTACATTATGGACATTTTTATCCTGATAATAGGTTTGTCTGTTTGATGTTCCCATAAATAAATACCTCCTGTGAATCAATGTCATTTAGTTAAGCCGTAATGTAGCTGCAGGAAGTAATGCTTAACAAAATGACATTGCCTGTGAATAGTAACAAAAAATCAAATGTATAGATGTTATTATAACAGATTCCAATTAAGATTTCAATATAACTCTTTGAAAAACTGGAGTTTATCCCAGAGTTAAATAGAGATATTCCTCTGCTCTTCTGCGAAGGTTCTAATTGTTTTATATATAATTATTTAGATTAAACTCGGATTAGACTTGACCAGGTTCAAACTGAAGAATTAAGATAAATCAACCGGTATATAAAGGCATGTATGAAATATATCTAAAAAGAAATCCGGATATTTAAACGGAAACGCTTTTAATATCCGGATCTTATTAGAATATCCCTGTAGCAATTCAATGATTGATGAAGTTTTTCTTAATGACTATGATTGATAATGATTCGTTCTAAATTTTCAATATCTGTGCCGGTAAGTCTCTGGTTATTCAAATAGTCAATTAAGAAATTCGAAATCGAGCCATTAAAAAGTTTATCCATCAATGCGTTGGCTTCAATTTCCTGAACCCTTTTTTTGCTGATATTTGCTTTACAGATAAAACCGGGATCCTGTCTGACAATAGCTCCTTTATCAATTAAGCGTTTGATCACGGTATAGGTCGTATTTTTTTCCCAGCCAATGTATTCTTTAATAATTTTGGAGATATCTTTTGCGGCCAGTTCTTTATTAGACCATAAAAGCTCCATAACATTTAATTCACCTTCATGTAAACGAATTTCTTTCATTCAGACGCCTCCACATCAAGAAATTTTGAATGACATGCTACAATTGTAGATAAAATCAGCTACATAAGTAGAACTTAGTAAATGATGCTGTTAATAAACCGTCCTTCAAAATAGACATTAATCTCAAAATTCAAAACCCCTAACTTTCAAAGAGGAAAGTTGTTTTTATTCTACTACCGAAGAATCGATTCGTCAATAGTAGAATTCAACAATTTTCATCATTCTATCTTGGTAGATTCGCCTAAATATCTCAAAAATATTATGCATAGCAAAAATATATCATGCTATTTTTTAGTAAAATAAAAGTTATCTTTCCCTATTTTGGGTTATCAGGTGCTGCATAAATCGGAACGATCAGATAAGTACCCGATTGGATATGATCGTTTGTCAAGGAATTGCACCGTTTGATTTCTTTGACATAAGCATTCACAGAGCCATATTCCTCAGAATAATATTTCTTTGCAATTCCCCAGAGGGTATCTTTTGATTTTACGGAAACAGTTGCAAAATTTAATACCTGTGGCTTTGCAGCTTTGGCATTATGGAAACCGGATACCATTATGAAAAAAACAGTCATGATTATAAAAAGACCTATGAATACTACTGCCATCGCTTTTGTCATCCACAGTTTTTTTGTTCGAATCATATTGTACATAAGAAACCCTCCCTCTGTTCGAATGTTTGTTCTGATAAAAATATAGCATACGAACAGATGTTTGTCGATAAAAAATCGAACAAATTTTCGCTTTTTAATGTTTTTTCATTTTTTATTGTTATATCTATGTAAAACCTCTGTTTATCCGTGGGTTACTGCGAGCAGTAACTTTTAGTTCAGTTTTTTCAAAAACTCCC
This sequence comes from Lachnospiraceae bacterium, assembly GCA_017476305.1. Taxonomy (GTDB): domain Bacteria; phylum Bacillota; class Clostridia; order Lachnospirales; family Lachnospiraceae; genus Butyribacter. The sequence goes on along the minus strand of JAFVAA010000578.1, from coordinate 1,589 downwards.
CGATTGCTTCACAAACCTGGTCCAATCCGGGCAAGGTATAAGTAATCTGTCTTCTGGATAAATCGCCGCTTTCGGGATCGATCTTTAATAAAGAGGAGCCTGTGTATACGATGTTCATATTCGGGAAATCATCATATATATTTTTGATTATGAGCTGCCAGTTTTTTAAATGATGTACCTCTGCTCGTGTCAAGTTAAAAACAAAAAAAATTGAAATTTTTTGCAAAACAAAAGGCTCCCACTTTGGAAGCCTCCTGCCTGTTACTGTCTTTCATATCTCTATGCCTAAAGACTGACTGAAATCATATCTCCGAAAAGAGATCATCCATATTCCAAATAATCTCAATCCTGTCCTCTGCATATACATTGACCTGCTGTATGATGCACCTAAGTCTGTCCTTGTCAAATCCTTCCAGACCGGCGACCATATCCAGCCATTCCTCCTGTTCTTCCGTACATCTTTCTTTCTGTGCGGCAAGTTCCTCCGTCTTTTCGGCAATCTGTTCTTCTATATCGGAAATCTTCTGTTTGAGGACCTTGTTCTGCTCAGCCATGACTTCCCTTGTCAGATTGCCTTTTGTATAGGAATCATAGATCTCAAATTTCTCTTTGCTGTATCTGCCAAGCTGTTTCCTCAAAACTTCAATCTGGCTTTCAAGGCTTTCATCCCCCTGGCTGTTTTCTTTTTTCATCCGCAGGTCTTTCAGCATACTTTCTGCCATCGCCTTTGCACACGCAAGGATATTTTCTTCAAGCTCCCCGGCTTTTAGTCTGACATGTCTTAATATGCACCGATATGATCTTCCATCATTGTATCTGCGTAATGCTTTGCCACAATGACCGCATACGATAAAGCCCCTTTGCCATGCCCCTAACGGTTTCCGCTTTTTGTATTCCTTCCGTCCGATTGCTTTATGTGCTGCCTGGAACAGTTCTAAAGATACCAGAGGCTCGTGGCAGTTCTCCACCACTACCCAGTCCTCCCTGTCCTTCTCAACAACCTTATGTCCCGTATCCATGTTATCCTCGGATTTGTTGTTGATCACCTTTCCAAGATATGCCTCATTATAAAGCACATCCAATACACTTGTGGGACTCCACATCCTTCTGCCAAAATCCCTGCAATGGTTACGGACGATCCCTTTCTTATCATAATATTCCAGGATACTGTCCTGCCCGGCACCGTTGAGGGCATTTGAGATCTCTGTGTATTTCTTTCCGTCTGCCGCCATCTCAAAGATCATTTTTACCACCGGTGCCGCCTCCGGATCCGGCTCCAGCCTGTGCTTGTCCTCTGCCGACTTCCGGTAGCCATACGGGGCAAAGGAAGCAATATACTTCCCCTGCTTTGCAAGCACCAGCTTTGCAGAACGGACCTTTCTTGACGCATCCTTGCAGTACATGGCATTGACAAGGTTCTTTAAGGCAACGCCCATTCCCCCCGTCGCTCCGTTATTCAGATCACTGTCGTAATGGTCATTGACGGAAATATACCGTATCTGAAGGAGTGGAAATATGCACTCCATATAGTTCCCGACTTCCAGATAATCCCTGCCAAGCCTGCTGTAATCTTTGGTAATGATGATGTT
>JAFVAA010000577.1 GCA_017476305.1 Lachnospiraceae bacterium | reverse complement strand
GTTGCAGACCGCCTCTGCCTTTGAAACCATTTCCCCTATCGGCTATGCCTATGTAGAAAAACGTACTACCCACTATATCATCCGTTTCAGCAGAGAAGTAAATCTTCACTATCCTTTCCTTACCGGCGGCTCCCTGCTTGATTTTATTGCAGAGGAAACCACCGTCACGGAGCAGTATCTAAAGGAGATCCATACTGCCCTGTTCACGCATATAAACAGCCTGCCGAAAGACGAAAACGGAAATGCAGAACTTGACATAAAGTCGCTGATGTTCGACATTATGGAACACCAGATCGTACCGAAATGCCGGAACAGTTTCTTTGACTTCCTGACAAGCCTCGGCTACCTTCAGTATGTGGTGGACTATTTTACACCGCTCCTGTCACCGTTTGAAACATTAAAACGCTATGAGAAATTTATCGGAGTGCCGATGAAGCTCACAAAAGAGGAAATCGGAAAAATACAAGATTATGAAAAAGATGGGACTTATGACCTTGAGAAAAGCCCTTATTTTGATATTGTGATACACTATACCTGTGACTATCTGAAAAGGGCAAAGGAACAGCTCTCCCACGATTTAGGACTGCTCCTTGACGAATCTGGGAATGATACCCCCAGTACCGGTAAAACAGAGGATACGAAAGCAACAGAACCAGATACAAATAATAATCTGCCAGACACTTCCGGCAGACCGAGCAATCCCACGGAAAAATCTGCCCTTCCCCCTGCTGTCCGGTTATTTCTTTTAGAACAGCAGAACAAACTAAGTGGCAGCTACCTTGACACCCATTTCACTACCCATCTGCTGATGGATTACTTTGTCACGGAGCTTTTGGACCTGCCCTCATTCCTGCAAAAAAAGACTTCCGCACAGCCGGAATATGAAACTATTCCATCCGTGAATGAAGTCTATGATATTGAAACCATCAACGACTGGTTCCGCTTTGAACTGATCTCCCTTGTTCGTGACAACATCCCCTATAAGAAATGCCGTACCTGCGGAAAATTCTTCATCCCTGCCGGACGTTCTGACCGGGAATACTGCAGCCGGTTCAATCCAAAATACGGAAAGCCCTGCCGGGAGATTGGGGCAACCCTGACCTTTGAGGACCGCCATAAAGACGACCGCATCCACAGGGCATATACACAGGCATACCGCCGCATGGATTCCAGAAAACGCACCAGGTATATCTCACGGGCAGAGTTTGCCGAATGGGGACGGATTGCAAGAGAAAAACGTACCCTTTGCGAAAATGGAGAAATCAGTTTTGAGGAATTTCAATCGTGGCTTGATGAAACAAAACGAAAATAACCAAGAATATGAAAACCGAGCATATTGTTTCTCAAAATGCAAATGAATACGAAATATACTCGGAAACGAAATAAATTTCCTTTCCGAATATAATGGATGTACACGGAATATACAAACCTGCTGCAAGCAGCAGGTCGGTAGATGCTACTTCCAAAGCACCAAAGGTGCGTTGCGCACTCATTAACGAAAAAAAGGCAGGTTTTTTCGTTAATGAGTATAACATACTATTGAACTTCTCTAATACATTTTACAAATCTGGCATTAAAGCAAGAACAAGCAACATTTCACAAACCCATTTTCTTATTTCGTTGCCCACTATTCTCTGAACCACGAACTTCCTCATGATAAAAATAATCCACTATCACAGGCTTGCCAGCTTTTGCTCTCTCGTAAGGCATTTCATTATCTACAAACCTGCATTCATATTTTTCTGCTATTTCTCTAGCTTTCTTTTCAACGGCTTCAAAATAACTCCGATTTTTTTTATGATAGATTTCCTCATAAAGAGGTACAAGCTCCGAATAAGACTGTTCAATATATTTCATGATATCTGCCTTGAAACCGCCCCTAAGATTTAAGTTCTCAAGCCAGACCAAATCACACTGATTCCTTACTCTTTCAAAAATAGTTTCAAAATCGGTAATTCCCGGAAAAAACGGGGAAATAAAACAGACAGTACGAATCCCGGCATCATAGACCTTCTTCATTGCACTGATACGTCTCTCAATACTGACTGCTTCATCCATATCTTTCCTAAAATTTTCATCCAGCGTATTTATGGACCACGATACGGTTAGTTTATTATTTCTATTCATTTTTTTCAGAAGTTCAAGATCCCGCAGAACAAGGTCTGATTTCGTACAAATCAAAATATCTGCCCCGCTGTCCTGCAGTTCTTCCAACAGCCTTCTTGTATTTGCAAATTTTTCTTCTAGGGGATTATATCCATCCGTCACAGAACCTATTACAATTCTTTGCCCCTCATATTTTTTTGGATTTTTTATTTTTACCCAGTCCTTTACATCAGCAAACTTTCCCCAATCCTCCTTATGCCCTGTAAACCGCTTCATAAAGGATGCATAGCAATATTTACAGGCATGTGGGCATCCAATATAAGGATTAACAGAATATCCGCCGAGCGGAAGGTTTGACTTTGTCATGATGTTCTTTGTTTTTACATATCCTATTTTGATTTCCTGTTGTCCCATTCTCTCTGCCTTTCTAATACATAATGAAATGCTTCCGGAAATTCCTGTACCATATTTTCTTCACCCATAATCGGAACAAGATCCTCTTTCCAAAAAACCGGAATCCCTAAATCATGTGCCTGACTTGTTAAATCCAGCACCCATTCAACTTTTGAAACCGCTTTTCCTTTCCTCCTTCCTGTCTCCGTGCCAATCACGATCCAGCCAATACCTGAGAGGTCAACATCTCCAATTTCATCAAACATAGGTTCAAACGTGACATGGTAATGCTTCCCATGTATGTGCTCCCGTAAATCCTTAATCCTCCTCTTTTCGGCTTTTGAGGTTACTGTCACTCCAAACCAGACATTTTCTGCATCTGAGTAAAAATCCAACTGCTCAGGATGCTTTGTCAGAAACAAATACTGATGCTGTGGATTTCTCTGTATTTCATAAAAAACTTTATTGCGCCAGTCCATCTGCCAGCCGGCAAAATCGCTCATGCCGGTCATTAGAAAATTTTGTGGTCGCTGCCTTTCCATAATCCTTAATTTTTTGGGAAAGAACTCCGGCTTTTCAAAATCGGCAATTGTGTGAAAACGCCGTACATTATTTCTGGCATAGCAATAGCTGCACCCAATCGTGCAGCCGATTACTATATTAAGATTTTGTATCTTATCTTTTATGCATATAAACACAGCTCATTCCTCTTCTTCTACATTTTTCAGTATCCGCTCCAAATAAGATTCAAAATGCATGATCTCATTTTCTGAAAATCCTTTATAATAAATACTTCTGATTTTCTCCGTCACGCTGTTATATTCCTGTTCCAGTCCTTTGGCTGCTTCTGTCAGATAGATCAGCACTTTTCTCCGATCTCTGTCACTTCGATCTCTCCGTATCAAGCCACCTGTCTCCATACGGTCAAGCATGCTTGTCAGCGAAGTCATCGCAAGACCTGTTTTCTTTGAAATGTCACGAATCGGGATACCATCTTTCTGCCAGAGAATATAAAGAATTCTTCCCTGCGGTCCGTTAAATGCGTCAATGTTTTTTTCTGCAAGGATACGCTCAAAAATCCTGCCTCCGACTTGTTTGATCCGCGTGATTAGAAATCCTCCTTTTGTTTCCATCACTCTTCCTTCACTGTTTCTGCGCTAATGCAATTTCAGCATATCCTTTCCAGCCAAATACAGCATCAACATCATCATTTGCATAAACATTGTTCACATTGCAGACATGAATCACATGATCATCCGCATCTACTGTCGCTGAAACTGTTGCATGAATGGCAAGCCTTGACTCCTCCGGAATACAAATCTCTGTCCCCTCTATATTCTGCATTGGGATTCCCTGCTCAGCAACTTTATCTTTCTCCCTGCCAGATGTCGTGCCACATCCGATCAAAGCTCCCGTAAGTCCGGCACCCGGAAGAACTAGGACAACCTCCTTATTGTTCTCCAATAATTCCAAACTATATGCTCCTTTGTTTAAAGAGAACATAATTTTACCCGGAGCAGTAGATGCAAAATTCCAGAATGCCAATGTTGCGAGGTTAGTGGTTCCATCTGGCTTTTTTGTACAGATAAATGTCATGGGATTAGGAGATGTAAAAATTGGTGCTTTAGTAATTTCAATTTTGTTCATTGGATATACTCCTTTCATTTCTTAACAATATTTTTAGTACCGAATAAAATATTACCATATAGAACTATTTGTTGTCAAGCTGTTTTTTTCTTTCATATCTTTAACGAATCTTATTCCAATGCAGACTATCATAATCCAATTTCTTCTGTCGCCCTTCTACTCCATGAAGTTCCATGAATACTTCCGTCATTTCCGGTACGCTATACCGTAAGCCAATCTGCTCCATTTTTTTCTTAAACCGCTGAATCAAACCATTCATGTCACTTCCATCAATGCCCATCCATTCTGCCTTTTCCTTATCCGTCATCTGCTCGTAGATCTGTTTCGTAATAGCCTTATCTGCAACGGCATCCTCGCCTTTGCCATCCCCGTGTCTGCTTTCTAAAGTCTCAGGCACAGACTCTTTTCTTTTCAAGATCGGCTCTGTCTCCTGCCGCTTTTCCTTTTCTACGGTACCATTCCGGCTTTCCGGCTCTTCT
>JAFVAA010000576.1 GCA_017476305.1 Lachnospiraceae bacterium | reverse complement strand
TGATTCCCGCCATGTACTTGTCTGTGTGGGAAATATAGATGAACAGATACAAAAAGAGATAAACTTTTTACAGAAAAAAAATCTGACCTATACTAAAATTGCGGAAACACTTTCTAAAAATTATTTTAGTATTTTTTATGTGGATATTATTACCGGATACTATATGGAATATACCTCGAACAGTACGCTGCGTTCTTTGGAAATTATCAATAGCGGTGAGGATTTTTTTGCAGATTGTCAAAAAAATATCCCGAAGCAGGTTTGTTCAAAGGATGTGGAGATGGTGCTTTTGGCATTTCAGAAGGAAAAAATAGTGAATGAGCTTAACCGGACGGATTCCCTGGTGCTGACATACCGTCTGCTCTTGCAGGGAACACCTACTTATGTCAGTACAAATGTGGTTCGCATAGATGGGGATCCCGGCCATATCCTTGTGGGGGTAAATAATGTAGATATACAGGTCAGACGACAGAAAAAACTGGAAAAAACATTAAAGGAACTGAAAAAAAGCCAGACGGATAAATTGACTTTTTTACAGATTGCTTTAACTTTGTCGAAGGATTATTTTAGTGTGTATTATGTGGATCTGAAAGATGACCATTACATAGAATATAATTCCAGAGATGAATATAAGGAGCTTGATATTGAGAAAAAGGGAGAGAATTTCTTTCGTGAAATGCGGAAGAAAATGCGGGAAACGATTCATAAGGAGGATAAGGTACGAATCTTAAGTGTATTTACCAAAAAGTTTGTATTGTAAGAAATAGAAAAAGGACATCCGTTTACCATTTCTTACCGTTTGATGTTTCAGGCATCTCCTGTCTATGTCAGTATGAAGGTGGATTATTTAGATGACCGCAGAGATTCTATTTTGGTGGGAATCAGCAGTATTGATGCACAGATGCGTCGGGAAATAGAATATGCAAAAGCTTTAAAAAAGACCAGAGAGTTAGTGGACAAGGATCCCCTGACCGGGACGAAGAGTAAGCATGCATATAAAACGATGGAAGAAAAGCTGAATCGCAGGATCATAGCGAAAATTCCAATGGAGTTTGCTATCGTAGTCTGTGATGTAAATAATTTAAAGGTCATCAATGATACTCTGGGGCATAAAGCGGGGGATTATTGGATAAAGGATGCCAGCCGTATGATTTGTTCGATTTTTAAGCGCAGCCCCGTTTTTCGAATTGGTGGAGATGAGTTCGTGGTGGTTCTGCAGGGGCAGGATTTTAAAAACAGAGAAAAGCTTTTGAACGATATCAGAAACCGGTCAAAGGAGAATAAAGAAAAAGGATAGGTAGTGGTCGCTTAGGGAATCAGCCATTTTGATGAAAAAAAGGATCATACCATAGAGGAGGTATTTGAAAGGGCAGATGATGAAATGTACAAAAATAAAATGGAGCTAAAAGAGGATGGGGAGGAAATCAGGTAATGGCGTCTCCTTTTTCTGCCCCTGCACCTAAAATTCCGATGCCGTCAATGCTCAGGTAACAATCTTTTCCCTTGCTATCCTGTATGATTTCTGACATGCTGATGGTGATGGTGTGTGTTCCGTATTCCAGATTCGTAATGCTGTATGCAGTACACAGGTCAGAGGCTTCTATGGTCTTTTGGTCACCGGAGAGCTTTTCTCCATCTATGGTTACATCAAGCGGAATATCTGCTTGATTGGCGCCCAGGATTTCCAGACCGGTTCCTGTGAAGGTGTAACTAAGGGATGCGCCCTTTTCTGTGGCAACGGATCTGGTTCTTTGCCAGACATACATTCCCTGGCCGCATTCATGTTGCCATGCTCCGGTTATACCAACTTCAAAGGTATATCCCGCAGAAAGCATGAGCTTATGCTGCCCTCCCATCTGGCGGATTCCGATGCTGGCATAAGGCGACTGTAGTGTCGTATTTTCAAACAGGACATCTGCTGACGCGGCATCATTCTTTTTGTCCAGGCTGGTGACAGTCACCACAGACCATGGCTTTACTGTTATGATATAGTTTCCATTACTATCTGCGGATAATGTATTCCGGAATTTCATGTAGTTCTCGTTATAAGCACCGTCATCTGCGGCACGGGTTTCCCAGACATCCAGAGTGTTTGTGGAAAGCTTCATATTTTTTAAACAGCTTAGTGGTCGTATAGTCGCTGTTTTGCCAGGATTCATTGGTATTCGGATTGATATAATCTACCATATAGCCGTAGGTTTCATATGCGTTTAGGATAGCACGCTTATACCAGGTATAGATGTTCTGATCGGTGGTCACCCACTCCGGGGTGTTCCAGCGCAGGATACTGCATAAGCTTTGCATAGGCTTCCGGCTGTTCTGCCTTATAGTCTAAAAGAAGATCACTTGTAGAGTTGGCAGAGAGAAAGCCAAAGCCTTTGTAGGTGAGACCGTTTACATTTTCCTTTCGGATATCCTTTCCGTCGATGGTGATGGTACTGGCTTCTTCCGGGGAAGCGGTTTTTCTGTTTGTCGTATACATTTTTTCAGTCATGGCAGCCTCCGTCGTTTTTGGTATAGTACCGGAAATGCTTCCTAAAATCATGGCAGCACTTAGAAAACCGGTACAGATAGATTTGTGCAGTTGCTTTTTCATAGAATCCTCCTTTGCTGATGTTTTCAGTGGTTGCGGATGCAACATACCATAGGTATGTTACAGATCCTGGCATGTTTCATAAAATCGCATTTTAAATGGACCAAAGCTTTGTTTGAAGTAGGTTTGTTTATATTATAGTATAAGTAAATGGATAAAGAAATCCCTAATTTCCTTTTTTTGGGAAGCTTGTAGTTTGCATTATTATGGGGACTTAGTGGAAAATACTGTGCGAGGTAATTGTTTAATTAAAAGGGAAAAAACTTGCAAAACCATGAAATTATTTATATAGTATTATGAGTGAGAAAATGTGATTTTACAAAGGGAATGGTAAGGAGAGACATATGGGTACGGAAAAGGTTGTGGATGCTGTTTTGTTTGATTTGGATGGGACGCTTACGGATACGGAAAAATATTATCAGACTGCATGGCCGGAGGCACTGAAGCATTTCGGATATCAGATGGAGGCATGGATGCCTTTGGAGCTTCGGTCACTCGGCAGACCGTTTGCACCGTTAAAGTTTAAGGAATGGTTTGGGGATGATTTGGATTTTGGGATGGTGCTTGAATACCGGAAAGGGCTCATGGAGGAGCTGATTCGTAAAAACGGGATTCCTTTAAAGCCGGGGGCAGTTGAGATTTTAAAATGGCTGCGGGAAAATGAAATTTTGACTGCTGTGGCGACGGCGAATAACTATGAGAGGACGAAACGGTATCTGGAACAGATTGGACTTTTTTCCTGTTTTGACCAGATTATCTGTGCAAATATGGTCGAGAGAGGAAAGCCGGCACCGGATATTTATGCATTTGCCTGTAAGCAGTTGGGAATAGAGCCGGAGAGAGCTTTTGCAGTGGAGGATTCGCCAAATGGGGTGATGAGTGCGTATGCTGCAGGCTTAAAGGTGGTAATGGTACCGGATCTTACAGAGCCGGATGAGGAGCTTTTGGGGAAGCTGTATGCGAGGGTGGATACGCTGTTTGAAATCAGGGGGTTGTTTAGCTGAGAAAAAATTTCCTTTAGAAAGCGGGGGTGAGGTATGATGAAGAAAAATGAGCTTGTTTTCTTTGAAACAGAGGACCGGGAAATTACATTGTCGGTACCGATTGAGGATGAAACGGTGTGGCTTAATCAAGCGCAAATGACAACGCTTTTTGGTGTTGATCGTACAGTTATTACAAGGCATGTAAATAATGTGTTTAAGGAAGGAGAGTTGGTTAGAGAAAGCAATGTGCAAAATCTGCACATTGCAAATTCTGATCGACCGGTACAATTTTACAGCCTTGACGTCATTATTTCTGTCGGTTATCGTGTAAAGTCTAAACGTGGTGTAGAGTTCCGAAAGTGGGCAAATTCTGTATTGAAACAGTACATATTGCAGGGGTATGCAGTGAACAATAGTCGTATCAATCAGCTAGGCGAGGTGATACGGATTATGAAGCGTACAGAAAATTCTCTGGATAGTAAGCAGATATTGACCGTAATTGAAAAATATAGTGAGGCATTGGAACTTTTGGACTCTTATGACCATCAGACGATGAAACGTCCAAAGGGAAATACTGCTACTTATGTGCTTACTTATGAAGAATGTCGGGATGTGATTGCGGGGATGCGTTTTGGAGATGAGTCAGACCTGTTTGGAAATGAGAAGGATGATTCGTTTAAAGGGAGCATAGGAAATATTTATCAATCATTTGGTGGAGAGGAAATTTATCCGTCATTAGAGGAAAAGGCAGCCCATTTGCTTTATTTTGTGACAAAAAATCATAGCTTTTACGATGGAAATAAAAGAATTGCTGCTACAATGTTTTTGTATTTTTTAGATAAGAATGGTGTTCTTTTTGTCAATGATCAAAAGCTGATTGATGATCATACATTAGTTGCACTGACTATTATGATTGCTGAGTCAAAACCTGAGGAGATGGAGATGATGATTACGGTGATTATGAATTGTATTAAGTAAGAGTGGAACTGGAAGGAGGAAATTATGGATAGAAACATAAATGCTACTGAAACAGAAACAGACGAGATAACAGGAAAAGTGGCAAAAAAGACCTTAGAGAGGTTTTCTCCTCTATGCTTTTTTCTTGTACCGATGATTACAGTATGTGCGAATTTGAAATATGTTAAAAATGGACAGGAGGCTTTTAGCTATTTTTTGTTTATTCTGTGTGATTTTTTTATATGTGTATTTTTGTTTACTTTACTCCGGTGTTTTTTTTCACCTTTATCAAGGAAAGGTCCGGGGAAATTTTTTCTTTTTACGTCTGTAGGCGTGCTGCTCGATCAGGTGATAAAGGTGGTTATTTCTTTTTACGGAGGTTCATTCTATTTACTTGGAAAGTATGTTCAGATTTCTCCTACTAAAAATGAAAATCAGATGGCTGTTTTGAACCGTTTTGATATTGAAATTCCGGGAACGATTATTCTTGTGGCAAAATTGATTTTGGTTTTTGGCATTCTTTTTGTTTATTTTCGATTTGACCGTAAAAATTCTGACTTGAAGGTGAAAAATCAGACCGGCTTTGTGAATATGTTTTTTGTTCTGTTTCTGGCGGCCGGTATTTCTAATTTTTTAGATTCTGCATTTTGGGGTTATACTTTGGATTATATGCGTTTTTGGCATTTAACAGTGTATGATCTGAAGGATTTTTATGTAGATGCTGCCATAGGAGGGCTGGTTATATGGGGAATTGAAAAAATGGGAAGAAAAGTCGTCTGAGGAATCAGGGGACTTTTTTTCGTTAGATAGTTTCGTTAGACGGTGTGTCAGGATAAAGTGTGTTTTGCATGGAAAATAGAAATTATTGCAAAAATGGCCTCTCAAATTGCAAAAATGGCTGGTGGGGTTGTCGAAAGTGGTCGAATCGTGTAAAGTGGGGAAGTAAGTAAGAAATGGGTGTGAGGGTATTTGGTCACGATAATTGCTAGTTATCGCTGATTGGAGAAGAAGTGACGGATAATACCATATTATCGGTCAGTTGTTGGTCTGTGAAAAATATTGAATTATATTGATAATTATGGATTATCAGTTGAAAATAAAATATTAGAGAGGGAAATATATATTTATGGATTTGTTGTCAAATTTACAATCGGAATTGCCATTAGTTGAAGAAGAAAACTTTGAACTAGCACTTACAGATTTATCGAAACATGTAAATGACGTTGAGATTTTCCAGTTAAATTCGGAAATACAAATAAAAGGAGCTACAATTTCTGAAAATATGCATCAGAAAGTACGGCGGCAATCGCATTACATTGAAT
>JAFVAA010000575.1 GCA_017476305.1 Lachnospiraceae bacterium | reverse complement strand
CTGCATCAGAAGGAATCCGTTCTACTCACTTAAAAAATGCCCTGCTTTATATCGTAAACGAGGAAAAGACCAAGAAAAATGCATGGGTGGGAGGGGTGAACTGTCTGCCGCTTGCAGAGGCTGCTTATGAGCAGATGATGCAGACCAAACAGTATTTTGGGAAAGAGCTTGGGAGACAGGGCTATCATATCATCATATCCTTTGAAAAAGGGGAATGCAGGCCGGATATGGCATTTCAGATCGGAGCGGAATTTGTGGAGCGGTATCTGGGGGAAGATTACGAATGTGTCTATGCGGTGCATGATGATAAGGAGCATTGCCACATCCACATTATTTTCAACAGCATCAATCTGACAGATGGGAAGAAATATCATTATAATAAGGGTGACTGGAAACACATCATGCAGCCAATCACAAATGACCTGTGCAAAAAATATGGACTCGGCATCCTGCCGGCAGAGTACAGCAGGGAGAAGTCCAATGTATCCAGAGATGAATGGAATCATGACAAGTCATATAACCATTATATTCTGGATAATGCATGGTATTGTTTATCGGTGGCAGAAGATGAGGAGCATTTTGTGTGGCTGATGGAACAGCTTGGCTATACGATCAAGATGGGAGTGCATCTGGCGGTGTGGATGCCGGGGATGAAGCGGTATAAACGGCTGGATACACTTGATAAGGCATTTGCGAGGGAGAATATCCCAGCAAGCATACAGAAAGCACATGATGAGGATATTCGGATGGAAGAGATCACCATTGATCCCGGACCGTATTATCATTATGGGATATATGGCTATCAGGAGACATATTACGGATATCTGGTCAGGATGCGAAAAGTGGAGATGGACCGGTTCAACTATAAAATGGCGAGATTCTATAAGGATTGTATGCTGGTGGAAAAGATACAGCAGAGGTATTCATTCCTTGTGGACAATGAGATCCATAGTGCAGAAGATATTTTTGCTAAGAAGTTTGCCATGCAGAGGGAAATAGAAGAGATCAGCAAACGGCAGAAAGAAATCTACAGGGACAATTCTCTGGCGAAAAAAAGATGCAAAAGCCCGGATGATATCCCGGAGTATCAGAGGATTCTTCTAAAAAATGAAAAAGAGCTGGCAGGATTAAAGAAGAGAAAACGAAAACTTGGCAGGGAACTAAGGGTAGCACAGGAGATTCTGGATGAAAAGGGATTATCGGCCTTTGAGGTGCTTCTGGAAGAAGGGTGGAAATATAAAGATTATTCCAAAGTGCCGGACAGACCAGAACCACCAGCGTATCCTTATCGTAAAAAGGATTTGGTCGAGAGAGAAAATGAGAGCATATATCATTTGGCAGAGAATACAGAAGAAAAACCTGTGGTAACGGAGACAGATTTTAGGAAAATGCCGTCAGATGAGAGTTCTTCTGATTTATTTATCAGCACTTTTATAGATGACCAGAAAGAAAAGGCATCAATGCTAACAAATGGGATGTCAGAAAGTTCAAAAGAGATAGCTGCTGTGGATGAGACAGAGGATATGAAAGAAGAAACCCATTATTTCAGCGATTATTATGGTACTGGTTGGCTGGATCAGGCTGCGATTTCAAATGCTGATGAATCCGTAAAGGAGCAAGAGGAAAGTCTGCAAAATGAGCAAGAGAAAATTGTATTTTTGCCGGATGCAGTTCAATATGACAGATATAAAGATATTAAGAAAGCAGGGCATGGGGGAGAAGGGAAAGATGAACCAAAAGAAAGTGGAGGACTGCCGGCACGATATTCAGAATTTATGAAATTATCCTATGCAGAAAAGGCAGAGCGTTTATGTAAACCGGGAGAGGATGCAGATAACATTTTATATCTGCTACAGGAGTACGCACAGAGCGTAGGTCATAAGTTTCCATATTTTGATGAGCTTATGGAAGAGGCTGAACGGATACGGGAAGCCTTTGATGAAAGAAATGTAACGGGCGAGACGGAGAAGATTGTGGACAGACTGGTTTCAAGCGGTATTACTGCCAGAAACTTCATGAGCACAGATTCCCGAAAGATTTCTGCCTGCTTTGATTTGCCGGAGGTTAGTTTGAATGAAGTTTCAAAGCAGTTTAACGAAGTTGTAAGACGGATTGGTGTGAGGGCAGAGCAGCAGGAACTATTTCAGAAGTTTATGGAGGTTTACGACAGGATATCTAAAACTGCTGACAGGACAAAGGAATTGGATAAGCAAGAGAAACGATGGGGCAGGGATTCCAGAGGAAGATGATATGCTTCCTCTGGGGTCTGATATTACCCCGGATGACAGCTTTTGCAATTCTGACGATGGAGTAAAATAAAGTAGTTTTAAAAGCTGAGAGCATATAATTGTGCATAGCATGGATGGCATTATAATCAAGAAAGGGGCGATTTGCTATGAGCAGAGTAAAAGCAGGATATAACAAGTATCATAACAGTATAGACATCAGGTGGACAGAGAATGTAATCTTTACGGTTGATTGTGGGAAAGTAAAGGCTGGACTGGATTTGACACGGGGAGGACAATATGAAGTGAATGCGCTGGCTTTGGATCATCCGATGGAATATGTGAGGATGGCTTTGGAGGGGAGTATGCAGAGCTGGGTGGATTGTGGAGAAAAATAATGTAGATAAAGTTATAACAAAACAATACTGATTATTTTTGCAACGAAGGTTGAGGAAAAACTTGATAAATGATATAATATATAAGGATTTATGGATTGCGAACATTAGT
>JAFVAA010000574.1 GCA_017476305.1 Lachnospiraceae bacterium | reverse complement strand
GTAACCACGCTCGTCATCTCATTTGCAGGGAAATATTTATTGGAAATGGCACGCTTTAAGCTCTGTCGGACATATTCCGTAAGTACATCCGTATCTCTCGTAGTCGTTGCATTATCTGCCAACGTTTCAAATCTCGTTACAAGATCCCTGATAGAAATTCCTTCACGAAGAAGGTTCTGGAGGACCTTCTGTATCTCACCCACACCTAAAAGCTTCGGAACCAGATCGGAAATCAGGGTGGTATTTGCCTCCTGGATATTGTTGATCAGGTTCTGTACATCCTGTCTCGTTAAAAGCTCATCCAAATGAACTCTCACAACCTCCGTCAGATGCGTCGCGATAATCGAAGGAGGATCCACCACCGTATACCCCAGGGACTCTGCACGTTCTCTCTGCGCTTCCGTAATCCAGATCGCCGGCAGATGGAACGAAGGCTCAAAGGTCGGAATACCGGATATTTCTTCCTCCACATATCCCGGATTCATCGCCATGTAGTGATCGAACAAAATCTCGCCCTCACTCACAGGAACTCCCTTGATTTTTATCACATACTGGTTTGGATTTAACTGAATATTATCTCTCAGACGAATCATCGGAACCACACAGCCAAGCTCTAAAGCAATCTGCCTGCGGATCATGACCACACGGTCTAAAAGATCTCCCCCCTGATTCACATCGGCGAGAGGAATGATTCCATAACCGAACTCCAGCTCAATCGGATCCACCTGCAAAAGAGAAACCACATTCTCCGGTCTTCTGATTTCCTCGGCACTTTCCTCTTCCTCGTTCACCTCTTCCTCGATATCCATCTCTTCCATAGCAGATTCGATTGCCCTGCCTGCTATTAAAAAGATGATCCCGTATCCCAGACAGATCAAAGTCGGAAATGGGGTAAATGCCAAAAACACCAAGACCCCGCCCACGATATAAAGCACCTTCGGAATCGAGAAAAGCTGCTTTAGAAGCACATTTCCCAGATCGGATTCCTTCGAGACCTTTGTGACCAGAATACCTGTGGAAAGCGAAATAAGGAGGGACGGTATCTGACTGACCAGACCATCACCAATCGTTAAAATCGTATATCTGTTCAGTGCATCCATCGGCTCCATGCCCTGCATCAGGATACCGGTCAAAAGACCACCAATAACATTGATACCGGTAATGATAAGACCTGCCGTGGCATCTCCCTTTACATACTTCGTCGCACCATCCATGGCTCCAAAAAAGGTCGCTTCATCCTGAATCTTCTGACGCTGCTCCTTTGCCTGTGCATCATTGATCGCACCGGTATTCAGATCCGCATCGATCGCCATCTGTTTACCAGGCATCGCATCCAGCGTAAATCTAGCCGTAACCTCGGAAACACGCTCTGAGCCCTTATTGATGACGATGAACTGTATGATGATAAGTACGATAAAAATAACAACACCTACGACCAGACTTCCGCCACCGACGAAATTACCAAAGGTGGCAACTACCTGTCCTGCTTCTCCATGTAAAAGAATATTACGGGTAGAGCTGACATTCAAGGCCAGCCGGAACAATGTCGTAATCAACAGAATAGTCGGAAAGGACGACATATTTAGTGCCTCTTTCGAAAAGACTGCATTAAATAAGATGATCATAGCTACTGCCAGATTGAACATCATCATAATGTCCAAAAGAAAAAGCGGCACCGGAATGATCAAAAACATCACCGGGAGCAAAATATAAAGTCCCAAAAACAAATCTGTTCTTTTCATAGCATTTCTCCTCTACTCTGTTTCTTCCCCGAATCAACTGATCCTGCATTTCTACCAGACCAGGAATCTATCAAAAAAAGGCTTTTCTTTATAATTTCCCCTGCAATCCATATACATAAGCAAGTACCTCTGCCACCATCTGATACAGCTCCGGTGGAATCTGCTCCCCAATCTCTACATTGTGGTACAGCATCCTTGCCAAAGGTTTATTTTCTACAATTTCCACATG
>JAFVAA010000573.1 GCA_017476305.1 Lachnospiraceae bacterium | reverse complement strand
TTAAAATCCAGATCCAGAGGGTATGCTTCTCTTGACTATGAACTGAAGGGCTATGCACCATCAAAGCTCGTGAAGCTTGACATGCTGATAAACAGGGAGGAGATTGATGCGCTGTCCTTTATTTTGCATGCGGATACTGCCTATGAGCGAGGCAGGAAAATGTGTGAAAAGCTAAAGGCAGAGATTCCGAGACAGCTTTTTGAGATTCCGATCCAGGCAGCCATAGGAAGTAAGATCATCGCCAGGGAGACAGTAAAGGCGATGAGAAAGGATGTCCTGGCGAAGTGCTATGGCGGGGATATTTCCAGAAAACGAAAGCTTTTAGAGAAGCAGAAGGAAGGAAAAAAGCGCATGCGTCAGTTCGGAAGTGTAGAGATTCCGCAGCAGGCGTTTATGAGTGTTTTAAAGCTGGACGAGCAGTAAAAGCAGAAAACCGGCTCTGACAGTACGAAAAAAGGAGTTTTCATGAGGTGGAAAATGATTTCAAGCCCCTGGCACTTTATATACACATACCGTTTTGCATAAAAAAATGTCTGTACTGTGATTTTTTATCCGGACAGGCTTCTGAAATGGAAAAAAAGGCTTATGTGAGGAAGCTCATAGAGGAACTGGCTTTCTGGAAGGAGAGGATAGCAGGAACGCATCGGATTCAGACGATCTTTATCGGCGGCGGGACTCCGACCTGCCTTTCTGCTCCCCTGCTCCAAAGGTTAGGAGAGGAGATTCTGTCTTTTCCTCTGGCAGAGAATCCGGAATATTCGATAGAGGCAAATCCGGGAACCGTTTCAAAGGAAATTCTTTCTGCGCTAAAGGATATGCAGGCGAATCGTATCAGTCTGGGACTGCAGTCTGCGGAAAACGGTGAGCTTCTGGCACTCGGCAGAATCCATACCTATGAGGATTTTGTGAGAAGCTATGCACTTTTAAAGGATGCGGGCTTTGCGAATATCAATATTGATCTGATGGCAGATATTCCGGGACAGACGCTTGCAAGCTATCAAAGGACGTTAGAAAAGGTCTGTGCCCTGGAACCGGAGCATATTTCCAGCTACAGCCTGATCGTCGAGGAAGGAACGCCCTTTTACAGGATGCAGGAAGAAGGGGTTTTAGAACTTCCGGATGAGGAGACGGACAGGCAGATGTATGAGAGGACGGAGCATTTTTTGAAGAAGAACGGTTATTACCGGTATGAAATTTCAAATTATGCAAAAAAAGGATGGGAGTGCAGGCATAATCTGACTTATTGGGAAATGGGAGAATATCTGGGGGTGGGGTTAGGAGCCTCTTCTTATTTTTCGGGGGAACGTTTTCGAAATGAAACGGATCTAAAAACGTATCTGTCGGTTCCGGTAAGGAAACTGGCAGTAGAAAAAAATATACTTTCTAAAAAGGCAGAGATGGAGGAGTTTGTCTTTTTAGGACTGCGTATGATGAAGGGAATCTCTGCAGCAGAGTTTAAAAAAAGGTTTGCAGAGGATTTTCATCTTTTGTATGGAAGGATTTTAAAAAGGCTTTTTCACCAGGGGCTATTGGCAGAAAGCGGGAATCGTGATAGAATCTATTTAACGAAGAAAGGAATTGATGTCAGTAATATGGTTTTAGCAGAGTTCCTTTTAGAGGATGAATCATAGCTGTAAAATATTTTTTTGAAACAGGAGGATATTATTATGGGTAAGGTAGGAATTTTAATGGGAAGTGATTCTGATCTGGAAATCATGAGCAAGGCAGCAAGGATGTTGGAAGACTTTGAAATTGATTATGAGATGAATATTATTTCGGCGCACAGACAGCCGGATGTGTTTATTGATTATGCAAAGACAGCGGCAGACAGAGGGATTGATGTCGTGATTGCAGGGGCCGGTGGTGCCGCACATTTACCGGGAATGTGTGCAGCGATTTTCCCGCTTCCGGTCATCGGGGTACCGATTCATACGAAAGCGTTAGGCGGGGAGGATTCGCTTTACTCTATCGTGCAGATGCCATCCGGAATCCCTGTGGCTACCGTGGCGATCGACTGTGCAGCAAATGCAGCGATTTTAGCAGCAAAGATGTTGGCGATTCATGATCTGGAGCTTAGAAAGAAGCTGGAAAAATACAAGATGAACCTAAAGGAT
>JAFVAA010000572.1 GCA_017476305.1 Lachnospiraceae bacterium | reverse complement strand
TTCCTGCTGTTCTTATACTCATTAACGAAAACAATTTCCAATTTTTTCGTTAATGAGTGCGCCGGATTTGCGCTGCGAAGCAGCAAATACCACTGCAAATCCGTGTGCATCCTTTATGCTCGTAAAGGAAATTAATTTCGTTTACGAGTATAAAAAAATGGAGAAAAAGAAAGGGCTTGTTTCCAAGGGAGACGGCTCTTTTTTTCTTTATATCGTTTTTTGGTAAATAGGAACAGAATGTCTTTTTTTTGACATGCTTTTCTTAAAGTTGGATTAAGGTTTTATTGCTATATTATAGAAAATAAAGCACCTGGCTTGGAAACAGAAAATTTTAAAATAGAAACGGAGGTTTTACTATGAGAAAACGAGAATTTACGAAGAAGAGGACATGGAAACGATGGGTAGCCGCACCAGTGACCACGGCAATGGTGGTTTCCAGGATTACGGTTTCCGGAAATTCGAAGGCTGTAAAGGCAGCTGCCGTAAATAAGACCGGTTATACCCTGTCAAAAGCCGCAGGAACCTATCAAAAGACGGTCAAGGTAAAAATCAAGGTGAAAAAAGGATATAAGGTATATTATACATTAAATGGGACTTTAAGCTTGAAAAAGATAGTGAAAAGCGGAAAAACAAAAACCATCACGATCAAGAAGACAAAGACACTTTCGATTTATTGTGTCAAAAATTCAAAGAAAGTGAAAGCGACTACCCTGAAAACGAATGCAGCAAAGACAAAGACGAAAAAATACCGTTACGTGATAAAGAAAGTGACAGAGGCGAAGGCGTCAGAAGAGGCAGCCAGTCCGTCGGCAGCTGCTACAGCAGAGGCTTCTGCAAGTCCTGCGGCTCCTGCGGGTACTGAGAGTACTGTGAGCAGTGCACCAACCGCAAGCAGTGCACCGGTGGCAAGCAGTGTACCGGTGGCAAGCAGTGCACCGGTGGCAAGCAGTGCACCGGTGGCAAGCAGTACACCAGTGGCGAGCTCTGCAGCTACAGACAGCCCTTCGGGAACGTCAGGGGGCAGCGGTTCATCCGGGGGCAGTCCTTCCGGCCAGTCAGGCTCAGCCGGTACGGATAGCACTGTAGAAACCAGTCTTTCGACGACACTTGGCTCTATAAGTATCAGCTCGACAAACCGCCAGACCATTGATCTGGCCGGCACGAACGGAACGAAGATCAGCGATTTCGATACCGGTTATACCTATAAAAAGAGCAAGAAAAACAAACTGCAGATCATGGCACCGGGAACGTATACGATTACCGGAAACGGAGAGACGATTGACGGGCTGATTATCGTAGATTTTGGTGAAAAATATGATTTAGACGGAGACGGGACGGATGATACCAGCTATGAGACCTCCGATGGAGCTGTAGCAGATGGTGTCAACATTATTTTAGATAATGTGACGCTGACCGATACAAATACTGCTTTTTATATCAATACAGCCTCTGAAATGACATCGGATGACGGACTTTTAAAGGTAAAATCATCCAGTTACCTGACCGGCGTAAAAATCACGGTTAAAAATAATGTCACGTTAAAGGATACCGGCGTGACGGGCGTGGATAGTGACGATGCCACTGATACGACTTATCCGGCAGCCATCCTTTCGAAAAAGACACCGCTTGAGATTGACGGTACCGGTACCCTTACGGTCAGCTCTGCAAATGGAAACGGGATTAAGTCTGCCTCCAGTCTTTTGATAGAAAATGTCACGATAAAGGCAGGAACCTCCGGCACACCTGTCGGACATAACGGAATCACGGCAAAGACAGAATTAGAGACGAAAAATGCAGACATCACCGTTTATGCTGCAAAGGATGGATTAAAGACAACCTATGATTCTTCCGATGTAACTAGTACAGGAAGCCCTTATGAACCGCTTTTAAAGGTGACAGGCGGAAATCTTAGCATCCAGACGGAGGATGGAGATGGAATCAGTGCTTCCTATACTTTAAACGAGGGCACCACGAGTGAGGCAAGCTATGGGAAAGCGATGCTTGCACCGACCTCTCTTTATATAAAGGCAAAAGCGATCAGCACAAGCAGTGATAGTGCCGACGATACGATTCATTCCAATGGCAATGTGACGATTACCGGTGGTACGATGAACCTGTCAGCTGCGGATGACGGAATCCATGCGGATGGAACGCTTACGATTCAGAATGGAAATATTACAGTTACGGAATCCTATGAGGGACTGGAGGGAAATGATATAGTAATTTCCGGTGGTACGATGCATATTACTGCATCCGATGACGGACTGAATGCAGCAGGTGGCAGTGATTCTCAGAGCTCCTATCAGGATTCCTTTGGTGGAAATCCTTTTGGTGGGGGGAATGGCTGGAGACATGCAAGCCCTGCATCCTCCAGCGGCGGCTATAAAGGAATCAAGGCAGGCTCCTCTTTGATCATAGCGGGAGGAACGATTACCGTAGATACAACTGCCACAGGTTCGAAAAGCAGTGTGATGGATGGCGGCATGATGAATACAGCAGATACGGACCATGCCATTACGATTACAGGCGGAACTCTTACGGTATTTGCAGAGGGAGATGGGCTGGATTCGAACGGAAGCCTTTCTATCAAGGGTGGTACGATTACCGTATACGGACCTTCTAATGGCGGGAACGGATCAATCGATATCGGAGACAGTGCAGGCTGTGTATTTGAAATAACCGGTGGGACACTTTGGGCATTTGCAGGCTCTTCGGATATGGCAGTGACACCGACGACGGCAAATCCGGGCTATGTGGTATTTACGACAGGTACGATTGC
>JAFVAA010000046.1 GCA_017476305.1 Lachnospiraceae bacterium | reverse complement strand
GAAATCCACGGCACGATGCCCATGGATAAAAGCTTTTCCCACTCCGAAAAATCCGTGAACATATGCATTAAATAATAGTCTATGTAGTCCGTTTTCAGACGGGTAAGCTCCTTTTCAAAGGTCTTATCAATCGCATCTGCATTTCCGATCATATACTGTGGAAGCTTCGTCGCTATATACACACTTTCCCGTAAATGATTCTTTGACAGGATTTCTCCTAAAGCCTCCTCGCTTCCCGAATAAATATAGGCGGTATCAAAATAATTGACACCATGCTCTATTGCCGTTAAAACTTCTTTTTCTGCCTTTTCTATATCAATTGAATTTCCCTTTTTTGTAAAACGCATACAACCATATCCTAATTGGGATATTTCATTTCCATAGCGATCTTTCCTGTAATTCATATTTTCCTCCTACAGTGCTTTTGTATATGCAGGATGTATCCGGTAATCCGAATACCTTGCATTATAATTTTTTGCAAAGCTTCTTGCTTCTGCAAAAAGAGGATCATATAACCTTCCTCCTATATCCACCCATGCATGTCCCGTATCTGAACAGATTTTTACACCCTCATATCCACATACCTTTGCCATATAAGCAAATGCAGATGCTTCAGAAGCACAACAGCCACGATGCTTTTTAAAGATGTCATTTGCAAATACGATATCCCATGTATTGGGATAAGCAGCCTTTGCCTTCTTCATGGTTCTGTACTGCGTATAGCCAAATGCCGCCATCCACTTATAGCATTTATACAGCTTCCCGGCTTTGCTGTCCGATGGTTTTGACACCCGGCTCACTACACTCTGCGCCTCTAAATACACTTTGATTCTGGAAACATTTTCTTTCGTTTCTTTTGCAATTCCATCCTTCCTGATTCGAATACGGTCTGCTTTCGTATCAAACTGCAATTTTCCGGATTTTCTATCAAAAAAATAGTAATGCCCCTTGATTTTTTTCCACCCCTTGATAATCTCACCCTTTTTACCCGCATAATAAACAGATTTCCCTTTTGCAAAAAAACATCTTTTTACCCGTTTTCCATTCTGTTTTTTAAAATATTTAACGCCCTTTTTCTTAAAAAAGGATCCCTTGATCACTTTAATCACTCTTTTTTTGGAACCGACTCGTACTAAAATTCCTTTCTTTTCTTTTGCTTTCTTCTCTTTTGCCTTTGTCTCATCCACTTTCTCCGATTTCTGCGCGTCTTCTTCCTTCGCATCGTCGTCTGTTCCAGCTTCTTCCTCCGTACTTTCTTCCTCCGTATCGTCATCTGCACCACCTTTTTCCATAGACTCTGCTTTTCTAAAATAAGAAACCTTAGAAACGGTCATATCTGCCTGTGCCACCCTGTCACCTGCTGACAGACTGCCAGCCAGAACCAAAAGCCATGCTGCAGCCAAATATTTTATTTTCTTCTTCATCGTTAAAAATCCTCCTGCATCTTCACCTGGAAACCTTACTAAAATAAAATCAACATCTCTTTGCCTGAAACACTTGCAAATTTCATATTAGCACTTGTTTTCCTATTTGTAAATACTTCTGTTATTATACTCATTAACGAAAACGATTTCCAATTTTTTCGTTAATGAGTGCGCCTGATTTGCGCTGCGAAGCAGCAAATACCACTGCAAATCCGTGTGCATCCTTTATACTCGTAAAGGGAATTAATTTCGTTTACGAGTATATTAAAGTTACAGTTCACACGGAATTATTACGTTTCACACATGCATGTAAACTGTAACACTGTTAATTTCCCCCTTTATTATTTTCCCATCCTGTCCGATATAATATATATGAAGAAAAAATTTGCAAAATTTTTGACAAATTTTCGAAGAAATTCTGACATTTTTTCTTTCCTTATTTTTAATCTTTTTTATTTAATTTTCATTTTTAATAATTCGCCTTTTACCCCATATTTTCAGTGTTTTTCAAAAATTATTTTTTTGAAATTTTTATTTTAAAAAAGTTTTTTTCAAAAACACTATTCAGTTTTTTTCTACTTTCTCCGAAATAAATAACAACAAAAACAAAGTGAAATACATTTCATCAAAAAAAGCAGGGATGAAATATTTATTAAAAACGAGAGACAAAATGAGCGACATGGAAAAAGTCGCCGGAAGGGAGGAATCCATATGCAGATTCTACATAAAGAAGATAACATTACCTTAAGATATTCTCCGGAAAATAAAAAATATTATATATTCATCGGAGAAGACAAATGGTACAGCCACAGATATTTTCAGATTGTGTATACCGAATTTCGTCTATTAAAGAGAGAAAAAGCTCTGCATCTTGCACTTGCCAGAGCTTGACATAAAATTTGTTATCACCCTGTATCCTTATGCCGGCTAAGGATTCTATTCGAATTAAAATCATAAATATTTCAAGCTTGCTGATTTATAAACTATAAATCGCACAGCGGTTTTATTATGATTATGATAAAGAAAAAACACAAGCTTCCAAACCTAAAAGCTTGTGCTATTCCTTTTCAATATCCCATCCGATATATCAAAAATTTGAACATACAGAGCATGAACAGATGATATACCAGACTTAAACAGCCTCATGCCGCATAGCAGCTAACTACCTCGCACATTTATACAAAAGGTCTTCCCATCTTCTGTCTACTTCATTCTGAAATTCCTCAATCAGATGCTCATTTCCCGGTTTGAAAAGATGTTTAAACCTTCCCTGACTACGTAAGAAATCCTCTATCGGACGTTTCTTTTTCGGTTCATAGTTCAGAATCCAGTGACCATGATCCACCTCAAACAAAGGCCAATAGCACGTCTCCACAGCCATTTTGCAAACTTCCATAATCTCTGAGGTTTCATATCTCCAGCCACGCGGACAAGGTGCCATAATATTTAAAAATGCTGCCCCTTCCGTATAAATCGCCTTTTCCGATTTCTGATGAATATCGATAAAATTCTGGGTAAAGGTCGTCTGTGCCACATATGGTACATCATGCTCCACAATAATGCTTGCCAAATCCTTTCTGTTCTGCATTTTACCATTGGACTGGGAACCGACCGGTGTCGTCGTCGTATCTGCATACATCGGTGTCGCAGAAGAACGCTGGATGCCCGTATTCATATAAGCACCATTATCATAGCAGACATAGACCATATCATGACCACGTTCCATCGCCCCGGATAAAGACTGAAAACCGATATCATACGTACCGCCATCTCCGCCAAAGGTGATAAATTTGAAATTCTCACCCTCTGGAAGCTTCCCTCTTTTTTTCAAAGCACGATACGCTGTTTCTACACCGCTTAATGTCGCCCCCGCATTTTCAAATGCATTATGAATATAACTGTCCTCCCAGGAAGTATACGGATACATAAAGGACGATACCTCCAGACAACCTGTAGCATTACCGATGACTGCCCTGTCATTTTCATGAAGTCCTCTAAGCACGGCACGAACAGCAATCGTCGCACCACAGCCTGCACACATGCGATGCCCCGGTGCCAGACGCTCCGGTCTATTCATCATCGTCTTCAAAGAATAATCACTCATAATTTCCTCCAAAATCATGTTACAATTTTTATCTAAGTCCCAAGCTTATCTGAGCCTTATATACTGATGCTGCGGAATCTCTTTCCCCTCCACAATCATCTTTTCCAACTCCCCAAAAACTTCCTTTACATCGCCTACTGTGAAGTCACGTCCTGCCAGACCATAGATATAGTTCACCGTCTCTATCATCACCTTATTTAAAAACAGTGCAGATGTCACCTCACATCCCAAAGGACCACCATTTCCATTATAACTTTCACAACGGTCCATGATGGCTACAGCCTTACAGTTTTTCAAAGCCATGGCAATCTCCTCTGCCGGAAACGGACGGAATACCCTGAGCTTGAGAACGCCTGCCTTCTTTCCTTCCTCCCGAAGCTCGTCCACTGCCTGTTTCGCCGTACCGGCAGCCGAACCAATGATCAGCATGATATAATCCGCATCCTCTGTCCGGTACTCCTCAAAGAGTTCAAACCCTCTGCCGGTAAGCTCTTTATACCTTTTCGCCACTTCGATAATGACCTCTTTCGCGTTTTCCATGGCGATTTCCTGATTTTTCTTTGCCTCCATCGCATAGTTACTGACCGAATACGGTCCTACTGCAATCGGTTTCCCCGGATTTAAAAGATATTCCTCCGGCTCATATTCCCCCACAAAAGCCTTCACCTTATCATCCTCTAAAAGCTCAATATTTTCTATAGCATGACTCGTGATAAAACCATCCTGACAGATCATCACAGGAAGATGCACTTCCTTATTCTCTGCAATCGGATATGCCTGAATAAAATTATCATATGCCTCCTGATTATTTTCTGCATAAATCTGAATCCAGCCGGTATCTCTTGCCCCCATTCCATCCGAATGGTCACAGTTGATATTGATCGGACCGGACAGTGTACGATTTACCAAAGTCATCACGAGCGGCAGACGATTCGAAGCCGCTAAAAGGAGTTCTTCCCACATCAGTGCCAGACCTGCAGAAGAAGTCGCCGTCATACTTCTGGCTCCTGCCGCCTCTGCACCAATCGTCGCACTCATGGATGAATGCTCGCTCTCAACCGGAATAAATTCCGTATCCATTTCCCCATTTGCAATATACGTAGAAACCATCTGTGGAATCTCCGTAGAAGGAGTAATCGGAAATGCCGGCATGACATCCGGATTCACCTGGCGGATCGCATATGCGACCGCTTCGTTCCCGGACATGCGCTCCGGGATCGCTTCGACAGGGGCCTTTTGCATTGTCTGGTTTGTGTTTTCTTTCATGCTCATACTTCATTCCCCGCTTTCATTTCAATCGCGTCAAACGGACAGACTTCTGCGCAGATACCGCAGCCCTTGCAATGGTCGTAATCAAATCCGGCGCGTTTTCCGTCAGTGACCGGGATGCTCTAGTCCGGGCAGCATGGTGTACACAATAAGCACTGCCTGCATTTATCAGCATGGTAAACAGGCGTATTGTTGCGCCAGTCGCCTGTGTTGAAGTGGACAGATGTTCCGCCGGCGAATACTTCCAGCGCCTCGGTCAGTCCGGTATGGGGTGTTTGTTTGTGGATGTTTGTGATATC
Source organism: Lachnospiraceae bacterium (assembly GCA_017476305.1). Lineage (GTDB taxonomy): Bacteria > Bacillota > Clostridia > Lachnospirales > Lachnospiraceae > Butyribacter. The sequence goes on along the minus strand of JAFVAA010000046.1, from coordinate 257 downwards.
GGTTCTCATGTGTTTTCCTTTTTATTATAGACAGGCGGTGATCAGGCAATCGCATCGAGTGTCATTTCGAGCGCTTTCATATTGCCTTCCACGACTTCCGGTTTCTTTGCAAACTTATGTGCATAGGCAGTCCGCATTTCCTTTAAGAATTCCTCTCTCGGAAGCAAACCGGTCACCGCAACGACTGCTGCAAGCATCGAAGAGTTCGGGAAGTTTTGCCAAGTGTTTCTTCTGCGATCCTTCTTGCGTCGATCGTG
>JAFVAA010000571.1 GCA_017476305.1 Lachnospiraceae bacterium | reverse complement strand
GCTTCATAAAACAGAACCGGATATACTGATTTCCCAAAGCATCAAAGGAAGCACAGTCTCTGATCATCATTTTTTCCATAATGGCAGCCTTAAAAAGCATGGTGCTGGTGACTTCCTTTTTTAAGCTCCGAAGCAGGATAAAATTCCCATGTGCCGGATAGTACCGAAACTCTTTCACAGCATCTAACCGTTTACAGATTCTGCTCCGCTCTCCGCAGATCAGCTTTCTCGTATCTTCGATATAATCCCGGTCGGAAAACATGATTTTTCCTGCAATCTCTGCCAGAGAGTTGATCGTCCACGGCTTTTTATACATGGACATCTTTGACAACAGATTTGCATTTCCACAGATGCCATACCCTAATCTAAGACCAGGTGCTGCAAAAAATTTAGAGATGCCACGCAGGATGATCAGATTCTGATATTCCTTTATGAGCGGAACAGCCGTCGCCTTCTCCGGCTCCTCTGTAAATTCGATATAGGTTTCATCCACCATCACAAAAATGTGTTTTTCTTTACATATTTCTAAGATACGTCTCATCTCCTGAAAAGAAATCAGGGAAGACGTCGGATTATTCGGATTGCAAATGACGAGAAGCTCCGTATCCATCCCGAGATTCTCTGTAAAATCACTTTCGATAAAGGAAAAATCATTTTCCTCCTTTAGATTGAAATAGCGAAAGGTGCTGCCGGAAAGCCGGAGCTCATGGGCATACTCCGAATAGGTCGGTCCCAGTAAAAGGGCTGATTTCGGGCGAATGCTCTGAATCACCAGTGAAATCAGTTCCGTAGAGCCATTCCCCACGATGATATGGTGAAAGTCATCCTGTACGTATTGTGCGATTGCCGTCCTGAGCGAAGCATAGTTTCTCTCAGGATAAGTCGTAATGGCATCGATATGAGCTGCCAGCTCTCTTTTCAGCCGGTAGGAAATGCCAAGTGGATTGACATTTGCAGCAAAATTTATGATTTCCTCCTTTTTGATTCCATAGGCTTCTTCTATTTTTTCCAGATCGCTTCCATGAAAATATGTGTTTTGTTTCGTACTCATAAGCTTCTCCATTTGATTTGATTTCATCGTTACTATCCAAGACTGCAGTCTCTGTTTATTTAAACTCCACCACGGTAACTCCCTCATCGCCTTCGCCGAACTCCCCCAGACGATAGGATTTTACATACTTCATCTTCTTTAGCTGGACATGGACAGCTTTCCTGAGCGCACCGGTCCCACGCCCGTGAATCACCCGGACCTGGGAAAGATGCGCCAGATAAGCATCATCCAGATACTTCAAAAGCACCGGCATCGCCTCATCCACCGTCATACCGATCAGATTTACCTCCTGATGGATCTCCATGGATTTATCCATACGGATCCTGCCGCCCCCGGCATTCTTTTTCTGTGGTTTTTCCTGCTTCTGCTCCTTTATTACCTCGATATCCTCCAGCTTCACCTTTGTCCGCAGAAGCCCCGCCTGTACGAAAAGCTCCCCCTTTTCATTTGGCAGCGTACTGACCGTTCCCGTCGTATTCATGGACAGAATACGCACATCCGAGCCAATCAGCAGATCCGAAGCTTTTGTCTTTGAAACCGCCTTTTTCTGCTGCTTTTTCCCTGCTCCGGCCTCCCCGATCTTCTCCCTGAGCTTCGTTCGCTCTGCCTCCATCTCGCGAATATTCTTATCACTCTTTGCCCACTTCGTATACTTTCGGATGGTCTCGTCAGCATATTCCTTTGCCTCCGCTAAAATCCGCTCTGCCTCCTCACGGGCTCCCTCTATAATCCTCTCTTTTCTATCCTCCAGCTTTTCATTCTTTTCCCGAAGCTCCCTTTTCAAATGGTCGATTTCCTTTCTCGTCCGGGAAGCCTCCTTCTTTTCCTGCTCCAGCTTCGCTCTCGTATCCTCTAAATCACTAATCACATCCTCAAACGCCTGCGCATCCGAAGTCACCCGCTCCTTCGCATCCCGTATGATATCCCCGGAAAGACCAAGCTTT
>JAFVAA010000570.1 GCA_017476305.1 Lachnospiraceae bacterium | reverse complement strand
GACCGTCCGGATAGACCAGTACGTCCACGAGCAGCTCGGTGAAGATATAAGAGCCTTCGCTGATCTCTAAATCCACAATATCACAGTACCAATATACCAGATGGTTGCTTTGATCGTATACCTTGCTGACTTTTATCCCAAGGTCGGTAAAATAAGCAGAGAATCCATAAGAAATATCATCTCTCGGCTTTAAAACATCCCATTTGGTAATGATCAGGCTGTCTGTCCGGGCTAAGATTTTGTCGTCCTTCAGCTCTACTACCTCACTGGGGAGAAAACGCTTCCGAAATAATCGTATCTGTTCCTGTTCCATTTTAAACCTCGCTTTATCTTGATTTTTCTCTTCTAAGGTGCTGTCAGATAACATTATAATTGTATAGGCAAAAAAAGTAAAGCGATGGGAAAGAACTTTTTTGCGAAAAAAACTTATAGAAGAAAGTTATGGACATTTTTATCATAATAATTTATAATAGAAAAGTGCAGTTATTATATTTGTTTGTGAAAAGTGTACAATGACCTGATGATCTGAATACATAATTTTGGAAGAAACAAGGAGGAAACATCGTGAAAGATAAAAAGGTTCTGCGCAGTTTTGTTATGATTACGCAGATTGGTATCAGCATGATGGTTCCTGTTTTTTTATGTGGCGTGCTGGGACGCTGGCTCAGCAGATTGACAGAGAAGGATTGGGTGTTTCTGGTACTGATTTTTATTGGGGTGGGTGCAGCTTTTCGTAACTTCTTTATAGTGACAAAGTCTTTTTACGAGAAGGATATGAAAGAGGAGCATGAAAAGCTTGCCTATATGCGGGATTTGCAGAATTACCGGGAGGAGCATCCGGAAGAAGAGTTTTTGGATGTGCTGGAAGGAAAGAAAAAAAGATATCCGGAAACGAAAGGACCTACGAGAAGTTAGGATGGACAGTATCGATGAAGCATGTAAAAAAGCTTTTAAGGGAAATGATAATTGGAATGGCAGTATGGACGGGAATCATGCTTGTTGTACTGTTTCCTGTGGCGTTGTGGTTCCGTGTGAGCCCCCTGGCGATGGAGTTTGGAGTCCTGGTGGGAGGTCTGACGGCAGTGGGACTGCTTTTCCATATGTACAGGCATTTGGATATTGCGTTAGACATGAAGCCGGATGGTGCCAGCAGGCATACTCAGTTCGCGGCGATACAGCGTATGCTCATTATGGCAGCAGTGATGGCAGTTTCTTTTCTTTTTATGGATGTTCTGCATCCGGCCGGAGTGGCATTTGGAATTTTGGGGATGAAGGCGGCAGCGCTGATGTATCCGAAGCTGCATGCTTTTCTGGAAAAGAGGAAGGCATGAAAAATTGTTTGTCATAGCATGAAGCATGCTGTTGCAATAAGATACCGGTGGAGGCATCCAGCCGGTATCTGTCAGGGAAATGCTTTCTCTGACGTCATGCAGGTTTTCCTGTATCTGTGAAGTTTACAGAAATCTAAAAAAAGGAGGGTAAAAATGTGGAAGATGGCATCTTAAGTATGTCAAATGGTTTCGCTAATGTCAGGTTGGCAGAAAGCCAGGGAGATTTTTTCATTGACAGACATTTAAAGATCTTCACGCTGTGGGGACAGGATATTTACCTCACGACGACACATATCTCTTTGATTATTGTGTTTGTCAGTCTGCTGATTTTTGCTGTTTTGGCAAACCGGGCTATTAAGAACGCCGATCCGAACAAAGTACCAGGTCCGTTTTTGAATGTGGTTGAGCTCATTGTAGAGATGCTTGACGGGATGGTAGCCGGTTCTATGGGAGAAAAAAAGGCACTTAAATTCCGCAACTATGTCGGAAGTCTGTTTCTTTTTATTCTGGGCTGCAATCTGTCCGGGCTTCTGGGGCTTAGACCGCCGACGGCTGACTATGCGGTAACATTTCCGTTAGCGATCATGACATGGATTCTGATTCAGTTCAATGGATTTAAGTATCAGAAGTTTGGAAAGATCAAAGCTCTTTTTGAACCGATTTTTCTGTTCTTCCCAATGAATCTGATCAGTGAATTTTCTACTCCGGTGTCCATGTCGCTTCGTTTGTTTGGTAATATTTTATCGGGAACGGTTATGACGGGGCTCGTTTACGGACTTTTGCCAAAGGCACTTACGCTTATTTGGCCGGCAGCATTGCATATTTATCTGGATGTATTTTCAGGTGCGATCCAGACATATGTATTCTGTATGCTGACAATGTGCTTTGTGTCAGATGCGATAGGCGAAGACGCATAAAGCAATTCTGTGTTTTATGTTGTGACCGGAAAAGGTCATAGTTACTATGTGTAAAAAACAAAAAGTTATTTTTAAGGAGGATTTAAAAAATGAATATTGATAACGCAGGTTTAGTAGCAATGGGTTCTGCAATCGGTGCAGGTCTGGCAGTTATTGCAGGTATTGGTCCTGGTGTAGGTCAGGGTATCGCAGCAGGTTATGGTGCTTCGGCAGTAGGACGTAATCCGGGCGCGAAGGGTGATGTTATGTCAACCATGCTTTTAGGACAGGCGGTTGCCGAGACGACAGGTCTTTATGGTCTCGTAGTTGCCCTGATTCTGTTATTTGCTAACCCGCTTGTTAGTCAGTTCAAGTAGGCACTAGAAAATCGCTTTGCGATTTTCTATAAGAGTTTCCAACAAACCTTCGGTTTGTAATAACCTTTGGTTTGTAATAACCTTCGGTTTGTAGTAAACTCCGGGACGTCTGGGATTTAGGACGTAAAATAAGCATAACAGAAAGAAAGGGGGCAAAGAAGTGTTTGGTATTATGAGTGTTGCATTAGCAGAAACTGGTGCTGAGTCCTATATCTTCGGTCTGGATCCTCAGCTTCTGGTAGGTGCAGGAATTACCATGATTGCCATGTTCTGTATGTTCCTACTGTTGTCCTACTTACTGTTCAACCCTGCAAGAAATATGTTGCAGAAAAGACAGGACGGCATCAAAGAGCAGATGGAAACAGCTGCAAAGGAAAAGTCAGATGCGATTCAGTTTAAAAAGGAATACGATGAAAAGCTGAAAAATGTTGATAGAGAAGCAGAGGAAATTCTGACAGAAACGAGAAAGAAAGCATTAAAGAAGGAAAGCGATATTATTGGCGAAGCCAAGGAAGAAGCTGCCAGAGTGATCGAGCGTGCGAACAAAGAGGCTGAGCTTGAGAAAAACAAGGTCAGGGATGAAGTGAAGCAGGAGATGATCACGGTCGCGACAGCAATGGCAGGGAAATTTATTGCATCTTCTTTAGATGAAAGTAAGCAGTCACAGTTAATCGCAGACACATTGGAAGAAATGGGTGATAAGACATGGCTAAGTTAGTATCAAAGACATACGGTGACGCACTTTTTGAGGTCGCCGTAGAGGATGGCTCTGTAGATTCCCTGGCAGAGGAGGTAGAGAGTGTCCTTACGATTTTCTCAGACAATGAGGATTATATTAAGGTTCTGAATCATCCGAAAATTCCGATGGAGGAAAAAAACAGTCTGATAAAGGAAGCGTTTGAGGGAAAGGTGTCAAATGATCTTTTGGGACTGATGCTTACTGTCGTGGATAAGGGAAGATTTTCAGAAATTGAAGAAATTTTAAATTATTTTCTCTCCTGCGTAAGAGGATATAAAAAGATAGGAACTGCTACGGTTACTTCTGCAGTTACATTGTCCGAGGCAGAAAAGGCAAAGGTAGAAAAGCGTCTGTTAGAGACAACGGCATATGAATCCTTCCTTTTAGAGTATCAGGTGGATAAAAGTCTGATCGGAGGAATGATCATAAAGATCGGAGACAGAGTAGTAGACAGCAGTATCCGTACAAAGCTGAACAATATGGCAAGAGAGCTGTCAAAGGTTCAGATCAGTTAGTAAAGGAAAAAATATTAAGAAAGAAGGTGCAAGAGTATCATGAATTTGAGACCTGAAGAAATCAGTTCTGTAATCAAAGAACAGATTAAAAAGTATAGTACCAAATTCGAAGTATCCGATACAGGTACTGTCATCCAGGTTGCCGATGGTATCGCCCGTGTGCATGGCTTGGAGAAGGCAATGCAGGGTGAGCTTCTTGAATTTCCGGGTGAAGTTTACGGTATGGCGTTAAACCTTGAGGAAGATAATGTCGGTGTTGTACTCTTAGGTGACCATAAAAATATCAATGAAGGTGATTTAGTAAAGACGACCGGTCGTGTGGTTGAGGTGCCGGTAGGAGATGCGATGCTTGGTCGTGTCGTAAATGCACTAGGTCAGCCTGTAGATGGAAAGGGACCTATTGAGACAGATAAATTCCGCAGAATTGAAAGAGTAGCATCTGGTGTTATTTCCAGAAAATCAGTAGATACTCCGTTACAGACGGGTATTAAGGCAATTGATTCCATGATTCCGATTGGAAGAGGTCAGCGTGAGCTTATCATTGGAGACCGTCAGACCGGTAAGACGGCAATTGCAATTGATACGATCATCAATCAGAAGGGGCAGAATGTAAAATGTATTTATGTGGCAATCGGACAGAAAGCCTCTACAGTAGCTTCTATCGTGACAAAGTTAGAGGAGTTCGGTGCGATGGATTATACCACGATTGTCGCTGCATCAGCAAGCGAATTGGCACCACTTCAGTACATAGCTCCATATTCCGGGTGTGCCATCGGTGAGGAGTGGATGGAGAGCGGACAGGATGTACTTGTCATTTATGATGATTTGACCAAGCATGCTGCTGCATATCGTACCCTGTCCTTACTGCTGAGACGTCCGCCAGGGCGTGAGGCTTTCCCGGGAGATGTATTCTATTTGCATTCCAGACTGTTAGAGCGTGCAGCCAGATTAAATGATAAATTGGGCGGAGGTTCGCTTACGGCACTTCCGATCATTGAAACGCAGGCGGGTGATGTGTCTGCATACATTCCGACGAACGTGATTTCCATCACGGATGGACAGATTTATCTGGAGACAGAGATGTTCAACTCCGGTTTCCGTCCTGCAGTAAACGCCGGTCTTTCCGTATCCCGTGTAGGTGGTGCGGCACAGATCAAGGCGATGAAGAAGATTTCAGGACCGATCCGTATTGAGCTTGCCCAGTACAGAGAGCTTGCTGCGTTTTCACAGTTCAGCTCCGACCTCGATCCGGAGACAAAGGCACAGCTGGCGCAGGGTGAAATCATTCGTGAGATTTTAAAGCAGGATCAGTATCAGCCGATGCCGGTCGAGAACGAAGTAATGATTATCTATGCTGCTACGAAGAAATATCTGATTGATATTCCGGTAGAGAAGATTCTTGATTTTGAAAAGGGACTTTTTG
>JAFVAA010000569.1 GCA_017476305.1 Lachnospiraceae bacterium | reverse complement strand
TTGGATTGCCATTGGAATCGTCCGGTATTTCTTTATATCCAACACCAGTGTCGGAAGCAGATAATCATTCCACACCCACATCGTCTCTAAAATCGCCGTAGAAATCATCGTCGGTTTCAAAATCGGCAGAATGATCCGGAAAAATGTCTGCACAGGATTACATCCGTCAATCAGTGCCGCCTCCTCGATTGCGAGCGGAATGGACCTGACAAAGCCAGAAAACATAAATACAGCAAGTCCGGCACCAAACCCCAGATAGATGATGCAGATATTATACGGATTATTTAAATGGAGTTTATCTGCAGTATTCGCTAGTGTAAACATGACCATCTGAAACGGCACGACCATACTAAATACACATAAATAGTAAAACACCTGGGAAAAATAGTTATTTACCCGCACGATGTACCATGCCGCCATCGAGCAGCAGAGCATGATCAAAACAACCGAGGACACTGAAATCACCAGGCTGTACCAAAAGGATTTCAAAAAATCCATGCCGAAGATGCTTTCCAGATAATTCGCAAGACCGGAAAAAGATTTCCCGGTCGGCAGTTCAAATACTCCTTTCGTCGTAATGAACTGATTCGCTTTCAAAGAATTGATAAGAATCGCAAACACCGGATAGATCCATACCAGACATATGACCGAAAACATAGTCGTAAGTACTGTTCTTACCACGCTTTTCTTTCTTTTCTGCCGCCTGGCGAGACGCCTCATTCCTTCTCCTTTATCCATTACTCCTGCACCTCCTTAGAGCGGGTAAAATTCAGCTGTATGAGCGAAATTGCCACAACCGCAAAAAAGAAAACAACTGCCTTTGCCTGTCCGATCCCCTTCCACTGTGGACCGCTTCTGGCATAGAAGGTATCAAAAATATTCAGTGCCAGAAGCTGTGAATTTTTCGCCGGTTCCCCACCTGTCAGGGAAACGTTTTGATCGAACATCTTAAATCCGTTCGTCAAAGTTAAAAACGTGCAGATGGTAATGGATGGCATGATCATAGGCAGCTTCACGCGAAACAAGGTCTGTAAGGCATTCGCCCCGTCTATCTGCGCCGCCTCCAGATAATCCGGTGAGACATTGTTCAGCCCCGCAATATATATGATCATCATATAGCCGATCTGCTGCCAGCAGAGTAAAATCACCATTCCCCAAAAACCATTCTTTTCCGAAAGCTGCAAAAGCGGCTGTCCGGCAATCATCAAAATTCCATTTAAAAGCGTCTGCCAGATGTAACCCAGCACGATTCCACCAATCAGATTCGGCATAAAAAAGACCGTTCTGAAAATATTTGTTCCTGCCAATCCCTTTGTCAGAGCCAATGCGATGAGAAACGCCAGCACATTGATGAGCACACTGGATACCACTGCAAAAAGCACCGTATATTTAAACGAATGTGAGAAGGTATTGTCAATAAAGATTTTTTTATAGTTTTCATACCCCGTGAACTTTACATTGTTCACTGTCGTAAATCTGCTAAAGGACAAATAGATCCCCCACAAAAAAGGCCATACAAAACCTATAAGAAACGCGGCAAGTGTCGGGAGTATAAAGACCGGCCAATACTTTTTTGTCACCTTACCAATCATAAATGCAGTTTCCTCCTTTTTGAGTTTTCAAACAGCTAACATCAAACGCTTACTGACCTGATAATTCGCTTTCCGTCTTCCAGCCATCTACAAAAGCGGAAACGACATCATCCCATTTTCCGGTACCTGCAGCATATGCTGTCAGCGCAGAACCCACTCCATTTTTCCAGTTTTCAGAAGGCATGGTCGTAAAGTTCCAAGAGACCGGTGTTTTTCCTGCAGCCGTCATCTCTGCATCCTGTTCTACAAATACATTGTCAGATTTTACTGCTTTCTTGAACGGAATCACAAATCCCATATCCTGCCCCATACTTTTTGTTCCTTCGTCAGAAGTCACGCACCAATCCATAAAATCCAGGGTTGCCTGAATATCTTCTTTGGATGCCTCTTTATTTACGCACCAGAAGTTTTCCGTGCCGGTACACAATCCCTCATTTTCATCATCTACGCCAAAATAAATCGGAATCATTTCCAGCTCATCGTCTTTAAAGCTTTCGGAAAGAGAACCATATTCCCAGGAACCATTCTGGTAAAATACAGCCTCTCCGTTTATCAACTCTGCCCTCGCATCATCTGCAGTCTTAGATGCCAGTTCCTTTGGATCACAGGTAGAATCGGTAATATAGAGATCAAAGACATTTCGATACTGGTCCAGATAAGTCCCCTTGATTTCCTTAGTGGAATCAATTCCATCTGCCTTGTATTCGTAGTAGATCGGAAGATTTGCAAGATGTGTCTTAAAACGCCAGTCGGAGGAACCATCCATGCCTGTAGAAGCAAATGCCCCTTTAATGCCCAGCTCGTCTTTTCTCGACTGAATATCATCTGCTGCATTTTTCAGGTCATCAAAGTTCTGAATTCCCCCAACAGTATAGCCTGCTTTTTCTAAAAGTGTCTTGTTCACGATGATGCCATATGACTCGATCACATAGGCGATCCCATACACATCATCGCCATCCTTTAGTGCGAATGCGTCACTAGTCAGCTCCCCATAAATATCAGATCCACTCAGCTCATAGCAATAATCCTTCCAATTCGCCAGTCCGACCGGTCCATTTACCTGAAACAGCGTAGGCGCATCTGATTTTGCCATTTCACTCATCAGTGTAGTCTCATATTCTCCGGAAGCTGCTGTCACAACGGTCACAGGCACCCCGGTCTGCTTCGTATACGATTGTGCCAAAGATTGCCATTGGGAATCCTGTTCCGGTTTAAAATTCAGATAATAGACCTTTCCCTTACCTTCCTCCGTGGCACCGCTTCCACTCGTTTCGCCACTCGTTCCACTGCCCGTTCCATCCCCACATCCGGTAAAAGCACTTGTCACTAGCAGCGCGCTCATTGCAAAAGCAATCATTTTCTTCAACCTCATAATCATCTTCTCCTTTTTTATTTGTTTTTTTTCAGAGCAACAGTCTGGAACAACGTTACATTTTTCCGGTAACGTTTCCACTTTTGTTCCATTATAATACGATTTCCGGAATTTGGCAATACTTTTTTTATTTTTATTTAAGTTGGAAAAAGCGTATAAGTATGATACAATAAAATTACTGAAGCATTAATAATTTAGGAACTGTGCATAATCAAATTCAGCGTTTCTTCGCTTGAAACACTTACGCATATGGTGTTTCAAGCGAAGAAATGGCTAAATTACTTATGCAAAATTCCTTAGAACGGGAGGAAGCATATATGGGGAAAAAAATAAAACATATGATTATTTTAATATTGACAGCAGGAATCACGCTCTGTAGCTTTACAGGATGTGGAAACGGAGGGCATGGAAGCTCCGGGAAAAGAGTCGAAGGGTTAAAATACCGTGGTCAGGATGTCAGCGAGCCGGTAGAACTGACGATGTATTTGATTGGAGAAAAAGCAGCTGATTTTGACAAGGTATATGATGAGGTAAATAAGATTCTAAGGGAAAAAGTAAATGCCGTCCTAAATGTGAAATACCTGTCCTGGGATAAAGTGGATACGAATTACTCTCTGCTTTTTTCTTCCGGAGAAGATTTTGATATGATCTTTACTGCGTCAGGATGGGGGTATTATGAAAGCACTGTGGCGAAAAATGGATTTTATGCCATGGATGAGGAATTCCGCAAGACCTACGCACCGGATATCCAGAAGCTTCTGCCGGAAACCGCATGGGAACAGGCTTCTATCAACGGCTCTGTATATATGGTACCGAATTACCAGCACGAATACGGCATGGAAGTAATCGGCATCCGTGGAGATCTGATGGAAAAATATCATTATCAGGATATCACGACTCCGGAAGATCTGGAAGCTTTTTTGCAGGAGATTGCCAAAAACGAAAAAGGGATTTCACCAATGGGCACGAGATCCGGAGGAGATCTGGCAGGATATTTTCTTTATCCGGATGGCTATCCTCTGATGGGAGGTCCTATGTGCCTGCTGTTTACCTACAATATCAACGATCAGAGCGATTCCAGGATCACGTACACAGTAGGTACCGATGATTTTATGAATTATGCAAAAAAAATGCGGGAATTTTACACAAAAGGGTTCTGGACATCCGATACACTTTCCTCTGCAAACTCCCGTTCAGACAGCTGGGAGCAGGGACAGTCCGCGGTAATGTCCTGGAACATCGGCACCATCAGCAGACTGGCAAGGGAAATGAACGTGGCACATCCAGACTGGAAAGCCACTTTTGTCGATCCGCTTTCCAGCAGCGTAAAACAGTTCAATGCATACATCAATAACGGTGTGGGCATCAATGCCGCCAGTAAAAACCCGGAACGTGCCATGATGGTCATAAATGAACTGATGACGGACAAGGAAGTGTACGATCTGACTTCTTTGGGGATTGAGGGCGTGCATTGGGAAGCAGCACCAGATAATACCTATAAAGCTTTGGCAGATGCGGATAAATTTCCAGCAAACGGAACCTGTAACTGGGGTTGGACAAATATGAATATCCGGCGTAATGAATATGTAGAAAATGCGGATCCCGTTTATGAAAAGCAGATGAAAACAATTGAAAAATGGGATGCAGCAGCACAGGAACCGCATCCGTATTCCACCTTTTCCTTTAATAGTGAAAAGGTAGATATAGAAGTTGTAAATATATCCAATGTCATGTCAAAATATTTCGATCCAATCTGTGCCGGTCTGGTAGATGATCCGGAAAAAGCGGTAAAAGAGCTTCGAATCAAGTTAAAAAAAGCAGGAATTGAAAAAGTTTATCAGGAAATCGAGAAGCAGACAGCTGAATTTTGGGAGAAAAGGCATGAGACCAAATGATGGAGGAGCCTTTCTTTCGAAGCGGAGGATAGGCTTCGAAAAAGGAATAGGATCCGAAAAAGGAATAGGATTCGAAAAAAGGAATAGGATTCGAAAAGAGGAATAGGATCCGAAGAGGAGAATAGATATGTTCGAAACGATATTTGAACGCTATGACGAAATGGAAACCTTTACCTATGAAAACCGTTTGCAGATTTCCATTCGGAATGTCAGGCGGCGGCGATTGATAGCAAAAATTCTCTCTGTATTTTATCTGCTGATGTTATCGGCCTCTTATGTAATTACCGGAGAATTTATCTGGCATTTTGTATATCTGGCCCTGCCTGCAGTCCTTCTTACATATTATTGGATCACGAAGTACCTCGATGCCAAGTTTGAACAAAGCATGGTCTACTCAAAAATAATCTGTTATTCTTTTTATGCTTTGGTACTTACCTGTGGCATTTTATACGACGGATATGTCAGGACCGGAAGGACGCCCGTATGCTACTTTATGCTGTTTATGGCATTTAGTGCCTGTATGGTCGACCGCATACGTTATATCGCTTTATTTGATCTTTTTTGTACGATCCTGTTTCCGGTCCTGATGATGAATCTTTTCCCGGAACAGTTTAGTCCGGCAGACACAGCGGGCTCTGTTTTTGTACTGTTTTTGTCTTTTGGTACATATCTACTGAATCTGGCTGTACAGACAGATGGCGGACTGGATTCAAAAATCCTGCGGGATAAAAGTATGACCGATCTGCTGACAGGACTGTTCAATAAAATTGCCTTTGAAACAGAGACCAAAACATTTCTTTCGAAACGTGAGGAGGGGGATGTATGCGGTCTGGTCATTTTGGATTTTGATAATTTCAAACATGTAAATGACCATTTCGGACATCAGACCGGAGATGAAGTGCTAAAAGAATTTGCTGTCGTATTGAAGGATTATTTTCGTTCAAAGGACATTATCGGCAGAGTAGGCGGTGATGAGTTCATGGTACTCCTGACCAATAGCATCCCCAGGGAAAGCCTGGACAGCCGATGTGAAAATATACAGCATACCTTAAGAACGATGAAGATAGGAGAAGCAGGACCTTTTTCCTGCAGCATCGGCATTGCCATAGATACTGCCCGGTCAGATTTTCAGACATTATACAATACTGCGGATGCAGCGCTTTATCAGGCAAAGGAAAACGGGAAAGCCTGTCATTTTATTAAGGAAATTTGAAATCATGCCTGTCCGCAAATTTGCACGGGCAGCATACGTTCCCATTTGCGGAAGGTCAGCTCGTGAACGGAATTTTTTCAGGAAAGGCAGGGAAACTCATGGGGGATAAAAAAGGTCTGTTTTTTTATGACAACGCTTTTTTTCGATTCATGGAAAAAATAGCAGATTGCTTTCTGGCAAGCATTTTTTGGATCCTGTTCTGCATCCCCGTTTTTACTGCCGGAGCCTCTACAGCAGCACTTTTCTATACTGTCCGTCATGCTCTACGGAACGATCGCGGATATGTTTTTAAGACATTTTTAGCGTCCTTTAAAGAAAATTTTAAACAGGGGGTAATGCTGTGGCTTTTTGTCCTGTTCCTCTTTGTTCTGTTTACCTTCGAAAAAAGCATGGTCTATGAGAACTTTTTAGGGAAAAATTCTATAGAAGGAGCAGGACTGCTGTTCTATTTCTTTTTTATCGCGCAGCTTGTAACATCCGTTTGGGCTGTGTACATCTTTTCCTATTTATCTCGTTTCGCAGATTCAGGAAAGACCATTATAAAAAATACCGCTTGGATTGCAGCAGGCAATCCGCATTGGACGATATTGATTTTTTTATTGCTTATGCTGGCAGTTATTCTGATTTATTTGATTCCAATCGGTCTCATCCTTTTGCCGGCATTATTATTTCTATTATATGACAGGATTTTTGATCGCGTGTATAGAAAATATAAAAATGAGGAGGAATGCGCTGATGAACAGGAAGACGCTGGTGAACGGGAAGACGCTGGTGAACGGGAAAACGCTGATGAACGGGAAAACGCTGGTGAAAAGGAAGGAACCGATGCAAAATAACGGGCTGGTGAAAAGAGGATTTTTTTCAAAGGTAAAAAAATACCGGGTACTTTTGCTCATGCTGCTTCCTGCAGTAATCTATACCATTATTTTCTGCTATCTGCCAATGAGCGGAATCATCCTTGCATTTAAGGATTTCAATTATCGGGACGGTATATTTGGCAGTCCTTTTTCCGGATTCGAGAACTTTGAATTTTTCTTCCAATCCGGTCAGGCATTGAAGGTGACGAAAAATACAGTGCTGTATAACCTGGTGTTTATTGTCATGAATACCTTTTTTCAGCTGACAGTGGCAATTCTTTTGACAGAAGTAAAAAGTCAACGGTTCAAAAAGACTGCACACTCTTTTATGTTCTTACCGTATTTTATATCATGGGTAGTAGTTTCATCCATTTGTTATGACTTGTTGAGTCCGGATTATGGTCTGGTCAATCGTTTTTTTGTGTTCTTGGGTTTGGAAAAGGTCGATTTCTATAATAACAGCTTTTTTTGGCCTTTTATTCTCGTGTTTTTTAATGTCTGGAAAAATATTGGCTATGGTTCGGTCATGTACCTTGCGGCAATTACCGGAATTGATACTTCCCTGTATGAAGCGGCGGAAATTGATGGTGCAAATGTATTTCAGAGAATATTCAGGATTACGATTCCGGCACTTCGGCCGACATTGATCGTATTGACATTATTGGCTCTAGGTGGAGTTTTTAAGGGAAATTTCGAAATGTTCTACAATCTGGTGGGTTCGAATGGTCTGCTTTATGACACCACCGATGTGATTGATACCTTTACCTTTCGCGCCCTGATGCAGAGCAATGATTTCGGTATGTCAGCAGCCTCTGCATTTTATCAATCCATACTGTGCTTTGTTACGATCCTGATCGCAAATTTTGCCGTAAAAAAATATGATAGAGATTATTCATTATTTTAAAGGAGGAGTTTCCATGAAAGAAAAAAGTCCAAAATACGGAAAAGACAAACGGCGGTTGTCTGTATTCGGCTATATTTTCTGCAGTGTGATCGCATTTATTTGTCTTTTGCCCTTTGTCATGATTTTGTCCGCATCCTTTT
>JAFVAA010000568.1 GCA_017476305.1 Lachnospiraceae bacterium | reverse complement strand
TGAGCGTCTCCTCCTCTATGCTGTGGCGGCTGCACCCTTCTCCACGGTTCTTTGTGGAACAGATATAATAGACCTTTGTCTTTCCTTTATAACGGTTCACTCTGCGTATCATCTGCTCATGGCAGTCCCCGCAGTACAGAAGCCCCATGAAAGGGCTGGTCTTTTCCGTTTCCGGGCTGACACGTCCATCGGATCCCAGAAGGTTCTGCACCACCCCGAACTGGTCTTCTGAAACGATCGCCTCATGCGTATTCTCCACCCTGATCCATTCATTCTCCGGTCTGGAAGTGCTTTTCCTGACCTTGTGGTTTATCTTCTCCGTCTTGCCCTGCACCAGAGTCCCGGTATAGACCTCATTCGTGAGGATCCTCTTGACCGCCACGCTGCTCCATGCCCCGGTGCCTGCATTGCTGAACCCTCCCCTGTAATTGATCCCGATGGATTTCTTATACTCCTTCGGGGAAAGGATCCCAAGCTCATTCAGTTTCTTTGCGATGGCTGCATTTGCCATCCCAAGGGTCTTCCAGGAAAATATCCTGCGCACGATGTCCGCCGCATAGCCGTCCACGACAAGATGGTTCCGGTCCGCCGGATCTTTCAGATAGCCATAGACCGCAAAGGCAGCCACGCACTCCCCGTTCTTCCTTTTCACTTCAAACTGGGAACGGACCTTTGTGGAAATATCCCGGCAGTAGGCATCGTTGATGAAGTTCTTGACCGGGAGGACGATGGAACTCTCCCCCGTGTCTGCGGTAATGCTGTCGTAATTATCCGTGATCGCAATGAAACGGACGCCCTTTGCCGGAAATATCTTCTGGATATACCGCCCGGATTCAATATAATCACGACCGAACCTGGAAAGGTCCTTCACGATCACGCAGTTTACCTTCCCCGCCTCGATGTCGCCTATCATTCTCTTAAAGTCTGGTCTGTCGAAATTGCTGCCGGTGTACCCGTCGTCCACATATACATCGTATAATTCGATGTCCTCATGCTCCCTTATAAAGGAACGCACCATGTCACGCTGGCTGCCGATACTGTTGCTCTCGGTCTTAACCGTGCCGTCCCTGTCCTCGTCATCCCTTGAGAGGCGGAGATACATTGCAGCATCATAGATTTTTCTTTCCATAGATGGATCACTCCTGACATAATTTATTTGCTAATAAGAAGCCTTGTGTCAGGGCGTCCGCTGATACTGTCCTAAAGAACTGTTCCATGACAGTCCTTTTGGTTTCCAGTTAGATATTTAGATTTAGTCCTGACTTTAAGTTACCACGCTTTCCACGATTTTTCAAGGGGCAATTTTCAGATATGGATCTCTGAAAGCCGCCTTACATACTCCAACATCTTTTCATTCAAGGTCGGACCGTCCTCCTGATGGGACACCTTGACCACATAATCGGCTACATTGTGGATATAGACGTTTCCCCCGCTCTGTTCGGCTAGCATCTCCAGTTTTACACGGACCGGCTGCCTTGTGTCGATCTCAATGTCCCTCATGTCTGCAAGCGTGCCACGGTCTACCGTCCGGATGTCCACGGAAGCCATCCTCCTTAACTCCTCTGTACTCAGCATTTCCATCCCTCCAAACAAAGACCGCCTCCAAAAACGGAAACGGCTGCTCTTAAATATCTATATTCAACCCCTGCGGGTATGTAACGCCGGAACAAGTCCGGCTCTGTGAAATGCTATGTGATCTTTTCTTTATCCGCTTTCTCCTGTCCTGTAATATGCCACAACATTCATTGATGCCTGCCTCCTATCTTGCTTTCTCCTTCGTCACTTCCCGGTCTTTCGTATATTCCATCAGTTTATATTCACATGGGATATACTCTTTTCCGGTCTCCAGGCATAAAAATATATCTGCCGGGGTGTCCTTTCCATACTTTTCACGGAATCCGCCATAAAATCTGTCATAGTCATACGCCAACATTCCCAATGCCGTACCCCTTACATCCCGAAGGAACCTTGAGATTTCTTTCAGCGACATATCCCTTTCTTCCTGATCGAAGCTCCGCACCGGCAGATAATGGAATCCGTTATATTCAAAAACTCCTTCTGTCCTAAACCGCTCCATCTTCTCCATGAAC
>JAFVAA010000567.1 GCA_017476305.1 Lachnospiraceae bacterium | reverse complement strand
GCTCCAGGCAATCAGACCGACGGCCAATAAATATGCCAATCTTTTTTTCATACCCATACGCTCCTTTATCACTCAAAATAAATCATTTTATCGCCTGCAACTATTCCGTGAAGCCTGAATAGTTACTATCGCTTTATCATCTTTTCATAGAATAATACTCATGAACGAAAAAACATGCCTTTTTTTCATAACATCCCAAAAAGTCAGTACCAACTGTTTTGCCATATCTGCATAAAACAGCCATTTCAAAAAGCGAATATCCTATCATCTGTCAATTTTTCCTAAATCATTGTTTTAAAAAGTTAGTATCATAAAAAATATCGGCACAAAACTTTGTTTTATTAAACGCTTGACGATCAGCATTTACTCATATGGCTCAATGGTACAAGTGACAGGGATTTTTGATACCCCTCCGTCTCCGCCATCGATCGGCACATTCGGTTCTCCTCCTATCGCTATCATAAAATGAGCGGTCGTAGGTGTTCCTTCCTTATCAGGATCCACATTCGCCTGTGCCTTTTGAACGACGGCACCTGTCGTATCCTTTTCAAGAAGCTGGAGATTGGTTCCGTTTTCTAATGTTGCCACCTGATATGTAAATTCTTTGCTTTCTGCCCAAAAATGTGCTTTTATCGCACTGCTGGAATAATTCTCCAGACTGACATCAATTTTAGGAATACCATCCGCAATTTCCGTTCCGTTATTATCTGTCCATGTTCCCTTGGCACTGGCAGCGGCATCCTCCCATTTCAAAGTTTTCGTATTCCAGACTTTATTCGCCGGTTTATAGTGAAATTCCATATTTCCCCATTCGATTTTCACAAAATAGCGGTTGGACGGAGCTGGACTGTCATATGTAATAGAAATAGAATTTTCCGTACTGTTATTACTATTATCAATGGAATCTGTTTCTCCGTTAAAAACATTTTCCGTATCTGCATGAGCAAAGGAATAAATGCTGCTCCATGCCACCACTGCTGCTGTTAAAATACACAATCCTCTTTTCTTCATAGGAAAGCCTCTCTTTCTCTTAGGAATTGGAACAAATGAAAACGTATCACTTATTCCGGTTCCGGTTTTTATAAGACAACGATTCCGATGGTTGCCGAACCTGCACTTTGATAACTGCCTTTTTCGTACATCATCAGGTAGAGTGTCAATTTTTTTCCGGACTTCACATTTTTTGTCAACCGGATATTTTTTACATAGCTTCCCGGCTTTAAAAGGCCGCACTCCCCTAAAACCTGTTTTTTCTTATCCAGAACCCGTACCTTTAACCAAAAATCATTATCAAAGTCAGAGGTCAGGTAAAGCTGCAGATCTTTTTCATTCATCACCGGGGTAGCACAAAGTGCCAGATTTTTCCCCTTTTGAATCTCTAAGCTGCTGTAATTCCATTCCTTGTCAAGCCCAGAGGGTATCCCCTCCACAATATTTTTATCAAAATCTGGTTCTACGAATGCTTCCTTTTTCAGTGCCTCACGGTTCTGATATATATATATACATATCGTCACAAATGCGATAAATATTAAGCTGAGAGCGATAAGGAGCCTTTTTTGACCTTTTTCAAACACGTTTCTTCCTCCGTTTGTGGTTTCATGTCGGATCATAGCCGTTCTGCCTGCCGGCAGAAAAAGCATATTACTGTTCACAGCCGAAATACGCATTAAAATGCACGTTTACGGCCGGGTACACTACAGTTTCCAGAGGACCCTGTCCCCACCGAAGTCAAATTAAAATGGCAGAGCCCCGCAGGGTCTTGGATAGCAGTAACCTTGGATGGCGGTGACCACTAATTAACGGTGATCTTTACATTATCGACCTTTGAATTCATCAAATCCTTTGCCCCGGAGTCCGGATCATAAAAATCAAGAAGGAAATACCCCTTATAATTCCCTCTTTGCAATAGGACACCATCTAAATTTAAAGTCATGGCTTTTAACTCTTTCCCAGCCTTGATCAGACCGGAGCGTGCAATAGGAGTATTTAAGTCTCCTGCCTGGATATAGAGAGTCGCCATCATATCTTTATTGGAGGCATTTGGATTTTGAAGCAGGATGGAAATGGCTCCGGAGGACAGATCGATCTTTGCTTCCAGACTATACCCCAGGGTGACACTTCCCCCGTCAGAATCAGACTTTTTGCTATGGTCATTTTCCATATTGGATGCCTGGTCGTCCTCTGTAGGCAAAATGTAATCCGGCTTCTTTGCCGGTGTCGTCAGCCATAGGAAAAGTGCGATAATGGCGGTTATGAGAATTCCGAGAAGCAGACCGCACAGGATGAGTACGAATGCCATTTGGTTCTTTAGAAGTGCAATATAGGCATCCTTCCCGACTTCAATATATCCGGCACGTCGATAAAAAGGCTTGAAATTCGCACCCAGCTCAGAAACAGCCAGTTCTTTGTCCGCGAGTGTAATGTTCGCGATCTTATCCTTTTTATTTTCTTCGAAGGTCTCTCCAATGACGAGGTAATTTCCATCCGGATGGCGTTTTTTCAGTGCTTCTTTGGAATAGCATTTGATCTCTCTATCATCTATGGAATATTGGCTATCATAATCTTCTCTGTCCACTAATTTCAATGTAATGACTGATTCCATAACTTTTCCCTCTCTAAAGAACGATAGTTCTCAGGTTCATTTCGTAAAAATACTTTTATCCTATCATAAGTATAGCATACCTTTCCATTTTGCGCAATCCAAAAGGAGATGGAAGACAATGGAATATTTATACGTATATTTATAAAAAAATTCAAAAAAACAGCAGGCTATTTATAAATAACCTGCTGCAGGAATTTACTGTACTTTCTCTATTTTTATGGTATTGGCTGTTGAGCTGTCTGCACTATAATAATTATCGACTTCAATCAGATACTGCAGGTCCTGATATAAGGATACCGTATATGTTGCTTCCTCCGAATGGTATTCACTCTTATATGATAGTTCATCATAATCAGAATTTTTCATATTGGTAAGCGAAATAGCATCAACGGAATCTTCAACATTAGAATCGGTACCCTTTCCAATCGTGATTTTATAAGTGCCGGACTCCTTCGGGGAGAAGCAATAGTATAAATATCCGCTTCCCTTCAGCTCCTTCTGTTCTGCTACAGAAAGGACTTCTGCCTCACGGCATTTGATATAATATGTCTTTTCGTAGGAATCCTCATCGGAATCGCCGGTCTTGTATGTCACAGTCAGAGAAGCATCGTAGGGATCCTCATATTCATCTGTGATATTTTCCGTCTTTATCGTATATGTCACACCACTGTGCACTACCGGCTGCAGATTAGGAAGCTGCTCTTTTTTGCAATATACGCGCAGGTATGTTCCTCCGGTATAGCAGACAGGTTCTCCGTTTATGGTGAGATCCAGAATGCCGGTTATATTATTCAGTGATTTGTAGTAATATACCTTCCAGCTCCGGATGTACTCTCCCGTACCGTTCGTCAGAGTAATTTTCTTGCCGATTTCACCATCTTCTTCATCATAACCCGTGTAATCAGAAATCTCTATTTTACTTGAACTGTCTTCCGGATAGACCGTAAAATCACCGACCTTAGAATTGACACCATTGATTTCAACGGATTTGCTGTATATGTCAAAACTGTAGACATTGGAACCCTTGATGGCAATTATGTTTGGTGCGGATTTTCTGTATGTAGTGAGTGCATCGCCTGTCAGCTGGATCTGCGCATCCAGATCCGCTTTTGTAGATTTTTCGTTTTTAAATACAGCATACGCCGCATCATATACCTTCTGGAGTTCTGTTTTTCCGCTGCAATCCTCTAAACGGCTGATGTAGCTTTCCATACTGTCCAGATTATCCTCCAGATCGTATAAAACCTCTGCACGTTCATTCTCCGCAGCCTCAGCAGCTAATTCCGCAGCTGATTTTGTAACCGTTACGGAAATGACTACCGGAGTAACCTTCTTTCCGGCCTTTCCTTTGAGGGAGACGGTAATCTTAGCAGTACCGGCTGCTTTCGCAGTAATCTTACCATTCTTTACAGCAGCTACTGATTTTTTAGAGCTTTTATAAGTTACATATTTTTTGTACTTCTTAGGAGTAACGGTGACTTTGATGGTTGCTGATTTTCCTTTCTCGATGCTATATTTGGTCTTAGACACCTTTAGCTTTATCTTTGTCGCAGCCGTACCGGACTTTGCCGGCAGAATTGGTAATGCAAAGGCAAAAACCAAAATAAAGACAAGAATTTTTTTCCAGGTTTCCTTTTTCATGATTTAAAATCCTCCTTTTATGTCCTATGATAGTTTTTTGTTCCCCCCAGACTTCCACATCTTACAGCGTACAGAGCATTTGCCATCATCCTGTTCACGGCTGATGGCAGATTTCACCTTTTTGGTACGGTCTGCACAGGGAATGTGCAGACCTGATGAATCGTTGCGCTCTCACTACTAAAGATATTATATATTATATAGAAAAAAACAGATTTGTCAAATATTTCCACTGCCGTGTGAAGTGTAACAAAAGGCATAGGAGCCGAAACTCTGTTATGCGAGCAGCCGCCTCGCATTTTTGTAAAAAATATATTCCAGGATGTCCTCGGAAATCCCGCTTTCCTTTACGCATCTGACGGACTCTGCCTGCGAACTCCAGGGACTGTCGCTTCCAAAAAGGATACGCTCCTTTCCATGTTTTTCCACGATCCGCAAAAACTGCGGCAGGGAGAGCTGTTCATTCGC
>JAFVAA010000566.1 GCA_017476305.1 Lachnospiraceae bacterium | reverse complement strand
TACATACAGAATCGCATTGCCCTTTTTCCCGATACGTTTTACTGTGCCGGTATAGGTCAGCGTATTCAAAGCACGACCGGCTGCCGTGGCAGATATTTTTCCCTTCTTTGCGAAGTCCTTTGAGGTGAAGGGCTCCGGCAGATCTTTCGGAATCATGCAGCTAAAATCCTCTTTATCCTTGCACCTGATAAAAAATTCATCTACAATTTTCGTCGGAATCCGGTCATATCTGGTAGAGCCTTTTTTCCGGTCCCTGCTCCATCCATTTAGAAGACGATACTCTTCCGCATCGATCAGGACCAGACAAAGCTGCAGATTTGGATGTGTCAGAAAAGATTTTATTTTATAGAGTTCATAAAAAGCATCACAGGCAGTCCCTGTTTTCGGAGACTTTCTTTTTTTCGAAACTTCACCCGTACTTTCATCGATCCAGTAGAGCCACTTCGTATGAATGATTGGATAAACAATGGTAACAGGGTATTTTTCTAAAAAAACCTCCAGTTTTTTCCGCATGGCATGAAAGGCCCGTGTCTGGATCTCTATAATCTCATCTCCGCGGAAAATATCTGCTACAAAGTGCTCAATGCGAATTTCCTGATGAGCAGGATCCGGCTCGTAAAACTGCTTTAAAACAGCATGAACCGTCTTTTCTCCTAAAGTTCCGATTCCGTTTTTCTCACGCTCCGTATGAATCATCTCGTTACATGCTTTTTCAAATAAAATTTCATCATCCTTGCTGACAGACATAAAAAATTCCCTCCGGCTTTAGCAATGTCATTTAGTTAAAACATAATGTAACTACAGGAAGTAATGCTTATCTAAATGACATTGCCGACTTTAGAACTGTTTTATCCATTTTTCCGCTCGCATTTTTCGGCATATTTTCTACAAAAAAGATCCGCTTTGGAATTTCAAAGGAGTTTAACGTTTCTTTTAAAGAGATCTGCAATTTTTTCTTCATAACGCCCTCATCTTCCATATGGGAGGAAGCAGCCTTTACAAAAGCGACTAAATGCTCTTTTTCTTTCACGAAAACTGCTGCTTCCTCCACCTCGTCAAGCTTCATCAGCTCCTGCTCGATCCGATAAGTCGAAATTTTCCTTCCGCGCACGAGAACCACATCATCACTGCGCCCGGTAAAGTGGAGCCTGCCCTGCTCATCAAAATAGCCGGTATCCGAAAGCGTATACGGGCAGGAAATTCCGCAGACATGATATTTCGTATCTACATAAATTTCCCCATCCTTCACTGCAACCCCTACCTCCGGGAAAGCTCTGCCCACCAGATTTTTCTCCTCCGTCATTTCCTCATCCGTCAGATAGGTAATATAATTTAATTCGCTGGCACCATAATATAAAAATATCCGTGACTCCGGAAAGATTTTTTGAAGCTTTAAAGCATCGCTTTTTCCCAGGCTCTGTGAACCGGAAAGAATTTGTTTCACAAAAGGAACTTCCTCCTTTGCTGCTCTTGGAAGGCACATCAGCTTACTTGGAATCAGATACACCAGATCCGTTTTCCACGCCTTCATCATAGAAAGCCATTCCTTTGGCGCAAATGCGTTCTGTGCTACCACAGCCGCTCCCACGGAAAACTGCGCTAAATATAGATTCAGATTGCCTGTAAAGGAAAGACTGCCCTGTGCAAAAAGCCTGCTATCTTTAGAAACCCCAAAGATGCCATTCTGTACCGGAAAATAATCTGCCCAGCTTTCATAGGTACGGAAATAGAACTTCGGAACCCCTTTCGAGCCTGAAGTACAGACACCCATGCAAATGGAATCTTTGGCCTGTGCATCGGAAAGCTTCTCACAGAGCCATGTATCCGGCTCTCCATCTTTTTCCGAAACGAAATCCTTTTCCGAAAATGTTTCCGGGAGAATGACAGGAATTTTATGAAGCTTCTGGGCTGCCAAAAACTCTGTTAATTGCTCTAAAATACGCACTTTCTTTATAAGAAAAAGTGACCTTCCATCTCGTATCCTGTTCCGTGTTTGTTCTCCCTTTCCCAAACTCAGAATTTCTTCTGCTTTTTCCTCCACAAGCTCGAAAAGCCTGCCGTAAGTACAGGGCTCTCCGTCCTCCACCAAAGCAAGCCTCTCTGCAGAAATCTGCTTTATCATTTCATAGTAATTCATATATCCCCGTTTCCTCCTGCTTCCTTTAGTCTGAATTTTTTAGCAAAATCGCTGTCCCGACACCACCTGCTGCGGCTATGCTGCAGACCGCATATTCTCCGTTCCTCTCCTTTAGCCCCTGTATGGCATGAAGGGAAATAATCCCTCCTGATGCCCCATAAGGATGACCATAAGCAAGTGCCCCGCCAAAAATATTGTATTTATCTAAAGCACCGGGAAAACGTCGCATAAAAAGCTCATCAATCACAGCAAAAGCTTCATTGCACTCAAAAATGGAAATGTCCTTTTCCGTCATCTGATTTCTGCTTAGCAGATTTTCGACCACAGAAACTGCTGTCTTCGGACTCATCCGGGGATCGCCGCCGATTTCTGTTCCATCCACAAATTCTGCCAAAGGTCTGATTCCCAAACGCTCTGCCGTCTCCCCGGAGGCAAGCACCAAAAAAGCAGCCCCATCATTCGTCAAACAGGTATTTGCGGCTGTAAGTACCGTTCCACCTTTTAAAACAGGAGGTAACCTTTTTAAAAACCGTTCCGTCATGCGTGTTCGGATTCCCTCGTCTTTATCACATCCCGCGATCACCTCAAGTGCAATATCCCGAAGGGTTCCCTGCTCTCTGGTTCTAAGCGCTTTCGCATGACTTTCCAGCACCCAATGATCTAAATCCTCCCGCTTCACTCCCTCTGACAGTGCAGTGCGCTCTGCTCCTTCCAGCATGGCAGTTCTCACATGCTCTCCCGGTGAAAATTTCGCTACGCTATAGAAAGAGGCTTCCCCGCCATATGCTTCGTATTCGGGATGATTCCTGTGATATGCCCTTCTGGGCGCTGTAGAGCTGCTTTCAAAACCACCCGCAAGCACCAGATTCGCCTGACCGGAAATGATCTTTGCCGCTGCGAGAGAAATGGCCTCCAGACCGGATCCGCACTGTAAATCTAATGTGACCGCTGGAATGTTCTGTGGAAAATCAGCCTCCAAAAGAGCCAGTCTCGCAATATTTCCTCCCGCTCCGACCGCATTCCCGGCAATCACAAAATCTATACTGTCCCGGTACTTTTCCCGAAGCTTTATCAGTAACGATGCAGCCAGTTTTTCTGCAGGAACATGACGATACATACTATTTTCAACCCCGATAAAGCTCCTCGCACCATCCAGCACGTATACCTTGTTCATGCCAATCCTCCATGCCCGTTCTGTGTAAATGTTTTCGTTTCTGCTAAATTCAATTCAGCAGGAGGTCTTTTCTGTACCTCATGAAAACTCTGTATAGATCACATTTCGAAATGCCGGTGCCACCCACGCTGCCGCTACTGCTTTCACGATGTCCAAAAAGATGAACGAAAGAAAGCCGGGGATAATTGCCTGCGCAAAGCTTAATTCCTGCACATACATAAGCTGTGCCATTCCCGCCAGATCTACGAATATAACAGAAAGAACCGCAAAAACCGTGCCACGGATCCGACTATATTTTTTCCGGAATAAGGGTGGGAGAAGAATGGATACAAACAGAAAGGCAATGCTATATCCACCTAATGCACCGAATAAATATCCGATTCCCGCATTTCCACCTATGAACACGGGAACGCCAACACACCCAAGTAACATCCATACCAAAACAATCATAAAAGACTGGCTCATTGGAAACACGAGAGCAATTAAAGTAACGATAAAATTTAAGAAGGTAATATGCGAGCCATTTGGTAATGTAAGACTTATGTAGGCAGATACGCAAAGAACAGCAGTGAATAGCGCCATGGTTACGAGTGTTTTTGTAGAGTATCTATTTTTTAATTCATTTTTTTCATCATTTCCTATTATCAATTTGTGTGCAATACGCCACATGACACGACCTCTCTTTCCAAAATCCATTCACCGAAATTTTACAGGAGAAGGAATCTGTCCATGCGCCGTCATACATTACTACTCCCACCTAAAATGAAAAGACAGATTCCTTTCCGGATTCGGAACTCTCCTGAATATATACGACAGCCTGATTTAACACTTTTAGTATATATGTGAAAAGGTGGTTTGTCAACCAGATATTTCTATAAGTTTACAATAGAAGTATTGGAAAGTTGCACTTCACACCGCAGTGGCATTTCATTTAAAATTTTGAATGGAAACTGTACTCTGTATACTTGTTTTACATACCAAAGGTATGTTGGAGACACGCTCCCGCTTGATTCGCCTACGCAGCGGTACATAAAGCACCAAAATACGGTGCTTAAGTACCGGCGGTCTCATACAGTCTTTTCCACAAG
>JAFVAA010000565.1 GCA_017476305.1 Lachnospiraceae bacterium | reverse complement strand
TCCATTTTTCCGGACAATATCCTGCATCACAAACTGAGCAATTGTGCTGCGTCAGATATTCCCGTGACAGATGAATAATATTTTTATCATAGTTTTCATAACCTCTCATATCTTCTCATATCCTTGTTTTTCAAGGGTTCTAAGGATTATTCAAAAATCCGTTTTTTCTCATAACTTCCTATAAATTCTCATATCTTTTCAGTCGATTGGCCCAAAATTTGGCCCAAAATTTTGAAGTTTGGACCAGCAGATATTTTCACCGTTTTCCTATGGCAGAATCATCGCTGAAACCCTTATTTTATGCGCCTTTATTCTAAAAATTCACAATTTTACCACCGTTTTTACCCGGTTTTCCCATAGCCCTATGCATTTCTTTCATCACCCTGCACACTTCCTGTTTTGCATCTTCTAATCCTAAATGCGTATAAGTATTTAAAGTGACGCCGATATCAGAATGTCCCATCAGATATTGAAGCGTCTTCGGATTGATCCCGGACTTTGCCATATTGCTACAATAGGTATGCCTGCACACATGCGGGGTTACTTTTGGCATCTGAACACGGTAGATTTTATTATATTTTTGACAGATATGCTTAAAATAATGTTCCCAATGCATCGCTACCATTGGCAAACCATTTTGATCAAAATATAAAAAACCTGTATAACCGTCAATCATCGGTTCTACTTCCGGCTTTACCCTGTTCTGAATGATTTTTTTAAAACATTCATACACATCATCCGTCATTGGAATAACTCTTGTCCCTGCATTTGTTTTTGTCGTCTCGATCACTTTTGTTCCATCTCGCATCCTCTGGAGCTGATGGTTAATATCTATCGTCCGATTCTTCAAATCAATATCTGAAAGTGTCAGCCCCACAAACTCACTGATTCTCATTCCGGTCTTAAATAGAATATAAATTCCTTCATAATATCTGCTGAAATGCTTATCCTCCCGAACAAATTTCAGAAAATTCCTTTCCTCTTCTCTTGTAATTGCTTCCCTTGTTACACTGTCATTTACAATCACCGTCGCTATTTGAAATTCAAACGGATTCTTCCTAATCATATCATCATCCACTGCCATCTGAAAAGCCGGACGAAGAACACCTCGAATAGCATGTATAGAACTATATCCTCTACCATCATCCTGCAGCTTTATGAGGAATAATTTAGCATCGGAAAGTCTGATTTTATCAATCGACCGGTAGCCAAATTCCTCTTTTCGTAAAACATTTTGGACGAACTTGTAATTTGCCTCCGTATTATGTTTTACACCTGTCTTTAATGAAAGATATCTCTCAACTAATTCATTTACGCTCATACCATTGCTGCAGATTCCATCTGCAATATCCGATTGAATTTCTTTTTCCTGATCCCTTAACGGCATCTTGAATTTTTTCCTTGGTGGCTGTGGATCTGCCTTTGTCAGTCTCCAACTGGAAAGCTTTTTTCTGTTCCCAAATTTATCCGTGTAACGGTATGTATAACTACCATCTTTTTCCTGACATTCTCCCATTAGGAGGAGTCTGCCTTTGTTGTCCCGTCTCTTCTCATTGTTCATATTTTTCTCCTTTCCTGAAAAGAGCCATGACATAGCATAGTATTAGTATGCCACGGCATAAAATCCTTGTCAACCATTGATTTATATGGATTCAAGGCTATCTATGTACTTTTCGAAAATCGTCCGTTTTATCTGTGGTCTGGTACCATTCCACAAAATAAAATCCGCATTAGGTTGCTCGCTGATCATCTTTCTCATCTTTCCTTCTCCTATCCGAAAATAGGCACATGCCTCTTCTACTGTTAAAGTATATTTTTCCCAAATTGGAACTTCATTTTTTCCCATCTTTTTTTCATCCTTTCATATTGTACTTGCAAAAACTAATTATATTTTCCCACCACCAACGCCTGTGGCGAACAGGTCCATAGAAATTTCATCTCCCCGTCTTCACTGTGACCGGGCTGCGTTTTACAGAAGTATCATTGTCCCCACTGGCATTTCATCGCGTTACAGGGTTGCCGTCTCTGTATGAGTGCTCATGGTTCTGCAGTGATGCAGACGGATAGCCGCTCTATGCCAGGGTAATGTATCGGTGTGGGGCTATTCACTTGTCAAGGTTCTGGCATGAGGATGCCTTCTATAAATAACCACAATCTGAAATTCCATATTTTCAACCTTTTTCAAAAAAATTTTATTTTTTTATAAAAAATGACCTCAGATTTCTCCAAAGTCATTTTCTATCCCACATCAATTACAGTTTAAATTTTCTGATCTGCTTTACTATGTGCATCAGCAGATATTGTCTTAAATCTTCGTCTAATCTTCC
>JAFVAA010000564.1 GCA_017476305.1 Lachnospiraceae bacterium | reverse complement strand
TCCAAAGCCTCAGCTACCTCCAGACCTGTCGCTACCAGGGTAACATCTTTCCCTTCGCGGAGCACCACGCCCTTACCGATCTCAAACTTATACTCCGGTCTGTCATTGATCACAGGTACTGCCAATCTTCCGAAACGGATGTAGACCGGACCTTCATGGTCAAGAGCTGCTTTTACTGCAGCCTTTGCCTCCACATCATCGGAAGGATTCATCACCACCATGCCCGGAATCGTGCGCATCAATGCTAAATCCTCCAGACACTGGTGTGTCGCACCATCCTCTCCTACGGAAATTCCCGCATGAGTCGCACCAATCTTTACATTTAACTTCGGATATCCTACGGAGTTACGAACCTGCTCAAAGGCACGTCCTGCCGCAAACATTGCAAAAGAGCTTACAAAAGGAATCTTTCCTGTCGTGGCAAGTCCTGCTGCTATACCAACCATATTACTCTCTGCAATTCCACAATCAATATGTCTGTCCGGAAAAGCTTTTTTAAAAACGCCGGTCTTCGTCGCTGCCGCAAGGTCAGCATCTAAAACCACCAGATCCGGATAATCATTTCCGAGCTCTGCGAGCGCATTTCCATAGCTTTCTCTCGTCGCAATCTTTTTTACCTCTGCCATGTCTGTCCTCCTTTATAAACTCTTTTCAATTTCTTCTAAATCCTTTATCGCCTGCTCATACTGCTCATCATTCGGTGCAGAACCATGCCAGCCCGCCTGATTCTCCATGAAAGAAACGCCCTTGCCCTTCGTACTCTTTGCTACGATAGCAGTCGGCTGCCCCTTCGTCTCTCTTGCCTCTTTAAATGCAGCGGCAATCTGGTCAAAATCATGTGCATCGATCTCAATGACATGGAAATTAAATGCCCTGAACTTATCAGCGATCGGATAAGGAGAACATACATCCTCGATGTTTCCATCGATCTGAAGCCCGTTATTATCTACAATAAATACCAGATTATCAAGTTTTTTCGCACCTGCGAACATGGAAGCTTCCCAGACCTGTCCCTCCTGGATCTCACCATCACCAAACAGACAGTATACACGATAATCCTTTTTATCCAGCTTTCCTGCCAGTGCCATTCCCACTGCAGCAGAGCCGCCCTGCCCCAAAGAACCACTCGACATGTCCACGCCCGGAATATGCTTCATATCCGGATGTCCCTGTAAATAAGAACCCACATGGCGAAGTGTCTTTAAATCCTCCTTCGGGAAAAACCCTCTCTGTGCCAGAGTCGAATAAAGCCCCGGTGCGATATGCCCATTTGACAGTACAAAACGGTCTCTGTCTGCCTTCTTCGGATCCTTCGGATCTATGTTCATTTCCTCAAAATAGAGATATGTCAAAATATCTGCCGCAGACAAAGAACCACCCGGATGACCGGATTTCGCACTGTGCACTGCAGTTACAATCCCTTTACGAATCTCATTCGCATTCTTTTTTAATGCTAAAGTATCCATGCTTCCCTCCATTATTCACTGTTTTATTCCTATCTGGCGATGCCTCACCAAAAAGGCTGCACTCCACACGTCTGTGTCCGTGTAACACCCGTGTATTCTCTCTCCATCACAAATGTCGGATCACTCTCCAAACACTGCAATGTAATCCT
>JAFVAA010000563.1 GCA_017476305.1 Lachnospiraceae bacterium | reverse complement strand
TAACTCAAACTAAAAAGCAGAGTAATATGTACCTTCTCACCCCTCCATATACTCTGCTTTGGCTTTCTCAGCCAAGTGAAATCGCTGGCTCTTATTCAATAATATTCTTGTTTCACTTCCGTATATTTCAGAATGATATTCATTCCCCGTCGGCTTATACCTGACGACAGCCTTCGTTTCCCAACAATCTCCCACACTCACAGAGATAATACATCCCGAAAAAACAGCTTTCATCTTTTCTACTACTTCTTCTGATTTCCTGTAAAATCCACGCTCCACAGATAATCCTTTGGGATCTGCAAATGCTGATGGAGAAAGTTTCCCATTCTTTTTCCAAAACATACCCGGATGAGATGGCAGGTATACTGCACGATATAATCGTTCCTCATTCTTAAAAGTATTATCCATAAAAATCCCTCACTACTCTGTTAATATCTTCGGCATGTGCTCGTACCCTTTTTGAGCTCTCCTTACCTACATGATCTACCATAAACACCTCTGCACTTTCATCTTCCGTCAGCTCAATTTCCATATGGGAGCCATCCACTTTATCATATTCCATCTGCAATGAAGCACAGGCAGTCGGAAAAATCTCCGGCTGAATTTCCAGCAAAAGAAGCAGACTTCTCAGTTTAGTAATCAAATTTTTCGAAAATGATTTTGCACCATTTGCATTCCAATCATCCGGTAATAATGCAATAGCCTCTAATTTTTTAAAATTTTCCGTCTTTTCTTCATTTATATTCACTTTTCCATAATCTGAAGGCTCTTTTCGTGTAAGCTCCGTTTGAATACTGTCACTATATGCGAATGGGGAAATATATGCCATAGTATCACCTGCCTTTCTGCGACTCCTTTTATAAAACATACACATTTTTGCATGAACTCTAATCACTATAAGAAAATGCTTTATTTTTGCTCTCCACTGCATTATATCATTCAAAACAATAAATAACAATGCGTATATTCGCTAAATTACCCATGAATTTCACTGTCAAATTTTGTGCAATATTTTTTATAACCTGCACAAAAAATTCAATCTAAAACTTTTCGTGTGTTTTATATCGATAAAACGCATACGCTCTTTTTCTTTCCCTTTTTAAATCCTTCCCTTTTCACAGATACCAATACGGAATCTGCAGAACATTCTCCCGCAGACTTCCCGGTGATTGGCACATACAAACCACGGCACCCGTGCCACGCTTCACATCCGGAATTTTATCCAAAACCTGAAACGCACTTGTCATTTCGGCGGTCACATGATTGCTCTGTTTGATTTCGATAGGATATAAAATTCCATTTTCTTCTATAATAAAGTCAATTTCTGCTTCCTCCCACGAAACTTCTTCAGCGGAAATTCTTTTTCTTTTATCCTTTCCACGATAATAGGAAACAAAATACCTATAATCCATACCCCTGTTTGAATAGCTTTTCAAAATTTCCGAAATGACAAAGGTTTCAAAAAATGCTCCACTCATCGCACCATTTGCCAGAGTATCCGGTGTCAGCCATCTGGTCAGATATGCCGCCAAGCCCGTATCACGAAAATAAAGCTTTGGTGTTTTAATCGTTCTTTTAAGAACCGATGACATATACGGCTCTAAAATATAAACGATTCCCGATGCCTCCAGTATAGAAATCCAGCTTTTCACCGTTCCGGCATCCTTGCCGACTTCTCTGGCAATGTTTGAATAATTTAACATCTGTCCTGTCCTTGCCGCACAGGAAACCATGAATCTTCGAAACGCATCAATATCCTGTACTGCCGCCAATTCCCTCACATCCCGTTCCAAATATGTTTTAATATAGCTGGAAAAAAACAGTGACCAATCAACTTCTGGATTTTGTAATTCGGGATATCCGCCTCTATGAATGATTTCCCATATGTTTCCCGGATTTTTTGCCGTCCTTTTTCTTTCCATCAGATATTCCATCGTCGGCAAAAAGGTTTCTTTATACGAGTCCCTTTCTATTTCCCTTAAAGACAATGGTGCCAGCTCCAAAACGGCAATCCGCCCCGCTAAGGAATCCGAAGCCATGTCCATCAGCTTAAATGGCTGTGAACCGGATAAATAAAATAACCCCTTTTTCTCCTTTGAATCGCACGCTATCTTTAGATATCGAAATAAATCCGGCACATATTGGACTTCATCTAAAATCACAGGCGGTTCATGTAACATCATAAACATGTCCGGATTTCCCTTTGCCTGCTCCTCTAAAAAGGGATCATCAAATGTAACGAAAGGAATGTCCCTAAATAGTTCCTTCAAAAGAGTAGATTTTCCTGTCTGTCTGGCACCTGTCACCAAAAGTCCTTTAAATGTTTTTGAAGCATTTATCAGTAAATCCTCTATACTTCTACGAATGTACTCCATAGACACTACCTGCCTTTCCCCAAGGAACTGTCAAAAATTAAAACTTAGTTATTTTTTGACGGTTCCTAATAATTTTGAAAATAATACGACTAATCCGGAATTTATTTCCAGATTAGTCGTATTGT
>JAFVAA010000562.1 GCA_017476305.1 Lachnospiraceae bacterium | reverse complement strand
TCTTCTCTGCCAAAAGCTTGCTCACTCTCTGCTGTGTCGTCCCCAGGACAAACGCCAGCTCCTCCTGCGTGACTCCCTTTTCCTCCCTCAGCTCTCTGATACGCTTCATAGTAAGTCCCCTTAAGTTTTTTACCATTATAAAATGTAAAAACCCCGCTTACCATTTCGATAAATTGTATTTACATCTTTTCATTGTATCTGGACACTATTTATTTTGCTGTTCCTTTTCCAATTCCCCTATGATATATTCTAAATCTGTAAATAAAACTTTCATTCCCTTCCTGTAAATCTTTAAAATCTCCTCTGCTGTACTCTGCAGCTCCTT
Source organism: Lachnospiraceae bacterium (assembly GCA_017476305.1). Lineage (GTDB taxonomy): Bacteria > Bacillota > Clostridia > Lachnospirales > Lachnospiraceae > Butyribacter. The sequence goes on along the minus strand of JAFVAA010000562.1, from coordinate 2,499 downwards.
TTGAAATGCCGGATTCACTGTGATTTCTTTTTTATGGTTCTTTCCGTCATCAATCGTATAAACATGATCGATATACTTTTGTGTGATTGGAAATAGGTTTTGCAATAAAAAAGCGCGTGGTCTTCCGTTCAAATTTCCAAAACGGATTCCATGATATCTGCCATGATATTTTTTCATTTTTTTACGATAGAGCTCTCTGTATTTTGATAATTGGGAAGAAATCGGTATCATATAGTACAGCCCCTTTATCTCCACACAGTAGTAGCAAGGTCTTTCGTGACCGCTCCCCTTGTTTCCCATCAGTCCGCAATCTGCAAATTTTTCATAATATTCATCCTTTATGATATAAAATTTTCCAACCTCCATATATGCTCTCCTCTCTGCAAAATAAAACAGATCCCGTAAAAATACGAGATCCGTTTTATTCATTTGCACCACGACCTTTTCTGGTTCGCTCATCGTGTCGCGAAAATATGCCTGCCACGACCTCTTCTGGTTCGCTCATCGTGTCGCGAAAATATGCCTGCCACGACCTTTTCTGGTTCGCTCATCGTGTCGCGAAAATATGCCTGCCCTGACCTTCTTTTTCCTCTGCTGTATCAGGTCACAGAGAATATAATATCTGCACACAGACCTCCCACCCTTATAAAGGGCAAAAAATCTGTAGCTCTGCTGGTATAAGGAAAGTTCCCTCCCCTTACATTTCCTATCCTAACATATAAAAAAAAGGGTGTCAATAAGCTATTTTTTGACTTTTTTGCTGTCTGAAATCGTTATCTGCCCATTTCGGAAAGAACTGTGTACGCACTCTGGACAGCGGTTTGATGCGAATGAGTATTACCGTTTTAAAAACAGCAGTTTGAACTGGAAGGTTTAAGAATGATGTCCTTTCCATGACACGCTCTTAACTAAATAGAATCAGAGTTTCGAACCAAAAGAGAAAGGCTGATAAAAAATATCAGCCCTCTTCTCCCTGTAGACGAATAAACTCCATCTACGATTCTAATCCTCCATATATGCCATACATTGATCTTAATCTAACCGATACCGCCAATGTAAGGTGATTGTTATAGACCGTAGCACACGACTAGCTCCATAACCACTAAATATATTATATTAAATGTAAATCTATTTGTCAATAACCTATATCAATTTTTTTAATCCAAAAATATCCTGATTATTTGTTCCTTTTTTATATAATTTACCTCTAAACAAAGAACCGATATTAAATATGTCTTTTGTACCATTTATTTGTCGTAATAATGCAGATGGAGCAATATCAGCAATTTGTAAACCAACATTATTATCTTTTTTTATAATAAATCCCAAAGAAGTTAGATGTTTTTCCCAATCATCTTTTGTATAATAAGGTGATCCATTTTTTAAATAATTATAATATGAGTTTTGTAAGTAAAAATCATTTTTTAATCCCCTGGACTCCAAACATATATTCCCCAGCCCTTTCTTTGCTTTTAGGAAAAATAGATAATTATTTAGTAACTCAATAAATGCAATTTCATATATTCTAATACCATTTGCATTAAATAAATTGCTCATTGTTATCTCATCATAATAAACACCTAATACATTGAAATTTAAATTTTTTAATAATGACACATAATCATTCCAAAAACTTGTTTTAATATCCTTATCTTTAAAAATTTCAAACTCATCTCTATTATTTTGCATAGCACTATAATGAAATACGATATCTGTCCTTGCAAAATACTTTAATTTTATTTCATTTATTTTTGGAATAATTTCATCTTCATATATTTTCCTTGTAGTAACTATTCCTGCTAAACAAAAATATGGATTATTAGTTGTTCTATTAGTTTCATCAATAAAAAATAAATATTCATCCACTATATTTATCTCCAATCTGTAAAATAATATTATATAATGATTTTATCATACTACAGATTTCGACAAAATACTACATAGAATATATGTTCCCATTTAGACTTGAGCGAGATAGCCCGCTCTCTTCACGAAAAGATAAAAAAAGACGAAATGTAAAATCAGTTATATCCCGGTGCAGACATAGCGGTCATAGATCCAGAAAAAGATTTTTATTCCGGCTCATTCTCCTTTGGCTCCTCTTTTTTATCCTCCAGGCCGTATATGATATAATCCGTAGTGACATTGAAAATGATGGCAACCTTAGAGACATTATCCACAAAAAGCCGCATCCTTCCCTGCTCCAACTGCTTCATCATTTCCAAATCTACATCTAACATCACAGCCAATTCTTCCAGACTGTATCCCCTGCTCTCTCTCAAACTCCTGATCCTTTTTCCAATCGCTCTTTGAAAATGTGGCATAGCTCCTCTCCTCCTAAGTATCGTCAAATTTCGACCTCAGTTGCTCATGTTTTCATGTTTTTACATACTATACCACCCTTTGAAAAGAAGGCTTTCTTTTTTCGACGAACATGATTATTTTTTCATTTAACCCCACCCTTTTCAACTATGAAATCTATTTTTTTAATAAACATCT
>JAFVAA010000045.1 GCA_017476305.1 Lachnospiraceae bacterium | reverse complement strand
TGGAGGTGGCTGCGGAACCGGAAACCTCTGCTGTGATTTGTGGTGTGCAGATACCTTGTGTGAATGTATGGGAGGTGATCTTTGCACATGCTTCTAAAAAACAAAGAGATTGCATTTATCGGAATCATGATGGCATTTGCAGTTCTCTTGCAGACACTGGGGGGATATTTAGAGTCCAGTACTCTGTTTTTTCTGGCTGCAGCTTCGTTTCTCACCGGAATCATAGAACGGAATTTTTCTGTGGCGGTCTCTGTGGTCTTTTTAGCAGGAAGTGCGCTGCTTGGATTTTTTCTGGCTCCACAGAAGGCATATATTGGAACGTTTGTGATGTTTTCGGTCTATGTGATCGTGGCGGAATTTTTTGAAAAAAAAGTTTTTTTACAGGAGGAAAAAAAGAGCCCTGTTTTTGAATGGGGGATAAAGGGGCTGATTTATCATGTTTTTCTTTTTTTGACAATTTTTTTTATCTGGAAGCTTTTTGGTTTTGAAGATATGGCGAAAAACAAAGTGATAGCAGTGCTTTTCGAGCATAAGGCACTTCTTTTTCCTGTTTTCCTTCTTGCTGCTGAGGCACTATGGATTTTATTTGACCGGGCATATATTTTTTTTATGCGGAATTACAGCAGATATTTTAAAGCAGACCGCTATTTATAGGGCAAAACGGTTTTTTGCGATAAATTTATGTCAGGTATAGACGAAAAGAAAATTTAATGTTATAATAGCATTATGTGCAATTTTGAATATTGCTGCAGTGGACAAGAATGAGGAGGAAAAAAATATGAGTAATTTTGATGATGATGCAAATGTAGATAAGGATTTACTGAGTCAGATCTTTGCTGACGAGGGAGATGATGAAAATGCAGAAACAGATGCATTATTAGATGAGTTATTAAAGGAGACTGAGGATTCTGGGGAAAAGGAGGATTCCGCTTCAGAAGCTTCACTTTCTGATGTAGTCGAAGCAGAAAAGGCAGAGCAGGTTTCCCTGGAGGATTTAGACATTGAAGAGCCTGCCGCCGAAGAACCTGTCAAAGAGGAGCCTGCCGTAGAGGAACCTGTCAAAGAGGAACCTGTAGTGGAAACGTCTGCAGCAGAAGAGCCGGCTGCAGTAGAAGCTCCTGCAGCTGCAGAGGCTCCAAAGCCGGAACAGGCGGCTGCTCCGAAATTCGAACAGAATACGGAAAAGGATGTCGTTCGAAAAGAAGCCACAGAAAAAATCGAGCTGGACAGACAGGCTGGAAATACGACGACGATCACGAGAGGGACGGAGATAAACGGTAGTATTTCTTCTGACGGATCTTTAGAGGTCTGTGGTGTGATTCAGGGAGATATCGACTGTCGTGGCATGGTTTCTGTCGTTGGACAGGTCACAGGTGATATCATTGCTTCTGAAATCTATGTAAGCACAGATAAACGTCTGTCTGGTGATTTGAGCAGCGAGGGTGCGATCAAGATCGGAGAGGGCACGAAGGTAATGGGAAATATAAATGCGACCTCTGCTTACATTGCCGGAGCAGTAAAGGGAAATATCGATGTAAATGGTCATGTTGAAGTAGATTCTACTGCAATCATCCGTGGAGATATCAATGCGAAATCCATTCAGGTGAACAGTGGTGCTGTAGTAGATGGTAAGATGTCACTGGGTTACGCAGGAGTAGATTTAGACAGCTTCTTTGAAGAATAAAGAGATGTCATAATCGGAGGGTTGCTATGACAGCATATAAAAGGATTTTATTAAAGCTGAGCGGAGAGGCATTAGCCGGGGAGAAAAAGACCGGTTTTGATGAGGCTACCTGCATGGAGGCTGCCGCTCAGGTAAAAAGATTAGTCGAGGATGGTATGGAAATCGGTGTCGTTACTGGCGGTGGAAATTTCTGGCGTGGAAGAAGCAGCGAAAAAATTGACCGCACAAAGGCAGATCAGATCGGGATGTTAGCTACCGTGATGAACTGTATCTACGTATCAGAGATTTTTCGCAGTGAGGGGATCTCTACATCCATCTATACACCGTTTTCCTGTGGCAGTATGACAAAGCTCTTTTCAAAGGATGCTGTAAATGAAAGCCTCAAGGCACATGAGGTCGTGTTTTTCGCAGGAGGTACCGGTCATCCGTATTTTTCTACAGATACCTCTACCGTGCTTCGGGCGATTGAAATAGAGGCTGATGTGATCCTGTCAGGAAAATCCATTGATGGAGTCTATGATTCGGATCCGGCGGTAAATCCGTCTGCGAAAAAGTTTGATACGATCTCTATGAATGAGGTGATCGATCAGCGTTTAGGTGTCATTGACCTGGCATCTGCTGTACTTTGTGCTGAGAATCATATGCCGATGATGATTTTTGGCTTGAATGAAAAGAATAGTATTTATGATACGGCAAAAGGAATTACAAAGGGGACACTTGTGACCTCTTAAATTGCGGGTTGCTATCAGGTGATAGAAGATTTATTGGATGGAGGATGTTATGAGTACAGAATTAGATCAGTATGAGGAAAAAATGAATAAGTCAAT
>JAFVAA010000561.1 GCA_017476305.1 Lachnospiraceae bacterium | reverse complement strand
TAAAAGCTCGATTGCCGTCTTAAAGTTTACATTGGCATCCAAACGTATCTTTGCCTTATCGATGGCATTGATGATGTTTTCAATATCCTCATAATTTCGTTTGCTTGCCTGCTTGGAAATCGTGTTATATTCTTCTCTGTATAAAAGGATGTTGGCATCCTTTGTTACCTTGAACATTAAAATATCACGGAACCACAAGAGCATGAGATCCAAGTATTCATTGATCTTTCCTTTCTTTGTAGCCAATTCTTCGATTACCGTCATAATTTCAGTAACGTCCATTTCATCGATCTTTTTTAGAAGGTTCAAGGTATCCTCTTTCATCTTTTGAAAATCATCGGAGGAGGCGAAATGAATCGCTTTTCCGACATTTCCCTGACAAAAGCCTGCTGCGATGCTGGCACGCTCCGGTTCCATCTGGAGATTTTTAATCAAATACTGTGTGATCTCCTCTTTGCCAAGCGGCCTAGTATTTAAAACAATGCAGCGGGACTTGATCGTTTCTAACAGATTTTCATAGTTATCGGTCAGAAGGATGATCATTGCATATTCCGGTGGCTCCTCGATGGTCTTTAAAAGTGCGTTTTGTGCCTCTTCTGTCATTTTATTGGCATCTGGCACTATGTAGATCTTATGGCTGCTGCTATAAGGCTTGATCGTGACATCATTGATCAACTGCGTTCGGATATCATCGACACCAATGCTCTGTTTTTCATGTGTAATAAAGCGAAGATCCGGATGGTTTCCAGTGTCCACCTGCATGCAGGATTTACATACTCCGCAAGCGTCTCCCTCTGCGGTTCTGTTCTCGCAAAGAAGGGTTTTGGTGAGAGCAGAAGCGATCAAATGTCTGCCGGATCCGGTCTCCCCATTGATAATGTAGGCATGGGACAGCTTTCCCTTTGTGATGCCCTCCTGTAAATGTTTTTTAATATTGTCCTGTCCAATAATATCTTTAAAGTTTGCCATAGCTTCCTCCGTTTATATACGCCTGATCCGAGGCTCCGGTATTTCAAATCATGGAAATGATCCGAAGACCGGTATTTCCCATATTTTTGGAACTGGTATCAGGTGAAAATATCTAAAATCAAACCACGTATCTCATCTATTTTATTTAATATAGAAATATTGTCCCTTTGCTCTGCAAGAAGCTCCTCTGCGAGCTCGTCCAGGGTTTCGTTGATCCTTTTTACAATTCCATAGACTCGGTGTCTTCCTTTGCGGTCTAAGAAGTTTTCGCGGCTGAATTCATGGGTATGGGCTGCAATCTCATTGATAAATTCGCGAATCAGTTTTCTATACTCCTGCAGATCCTTGACATCCATCCTTCTGCTGAGTTTATTCCCCTGCTGTATGATATCCTCCATCATCAGAGAAAGATGGGATTGCAGTTCATTTTCCTCCAGGCTGCTTAAAAGGGCGAAGCGAAAAGAGCCGTCACTTTCAGAAACAGCCGGTTTCTGCGCTGTCTGCTGAATCTGCTGCAACGGGTTTACCTTGATATCCATGGGATACGCCTCCTTTCGAACCTGACCAGAGTCATTTAAAAGAATGGATGGGTATTTTTAAATGGAAAACAGCTCTGAGACCTGATTCCATATGTCATCCGCTATTTTTTCCACACTTTGGTTCCCGTTTATGACAATGATCGTTTCTTTATTACTTAATAACCGGAACAGTGAAAGATAAGAGGATCTGATTTTCGTCAGCTGTTCTTCGGTTTCATAGATTTCCCTGTGATAACGCCCTGCCTCAATACGCTGTAGTGCTACCTCCGGTGTGACATCGATAAAGATATGGCAATCCGGTCTTAGGGCTTCTTCTGCTTTTGCGTTTAGAGATATTACCCAGTCCAGAGAATCCTGTTTTCCCTGATACGCATAGTTTGAAAGCAGATAGCGGTCACAGAGGACATGGATTCCCTGATTGATCTTCTGACAGATCCCATCCGTCTCGTTGAAAAGATGGTCTAAGCGATCTGAGGCAAACAGAGCAGCCATCGTTCGCTCATCTGTCTTCATCCGTCCGGATAAAAACTGGCGGAGAAGGGCTCCTACAGGACCTTTTGAGGGTTCAAAGGTGTCATAGCAGTTATCCTCTGTCTCGGTGAGGATACGCTCCTTTAGCAGCTTTATTTGTGTGCTTTTTCCGCTTCCGTCAATTCCTTCAAAGGTGATAAAACGTCCTTTTTTTTCTGTCATAACCACGCTCCCTGATTTTTATAATTTGGTAGGATGAGATGTCCTCTGCTCCTTGCATCGGAGCAAACGGCAAATACCGCATCTTCAATGGCAGAGGTGCCTGTGTAAAAAAGCACTCCTGCATTTATGGTAAAAGGTTCGGCTTGTCTTTTTTTAATATTTGTGATAAATTTCTGTGTGGCAGTAAGCGCCTGTGATTCCGAGGTTTCCGGCAGCATACAAACGATCTGGTTGTTGCCGAACTTTGCAATGATGTCTGTAATCCGGCTGGAGGACTTGATGATGTTTGCGCAAAAGCACAGGCATGGAATCTCTCTGTCAGGATTTTCACAGTCTATCTGAAAGGCGACTAAGGACAATGGATTGTGATGTCTTTTAAATCGCTCGACCTCTTTAAATGCTTCGTCATAAAATCCGCTTTCGCTGAGCAGGCCCGTCAAAGGATCATTTTTTGATACGGCACTCTGGTACAATGCGATGGGATCATAATTTTTTCTGCGCTCTGCCAGAAGCTTGAATTTGATCGTAGCCTGACTGACATTTTTCACACCCAGGCAGACTTTCCACGAGGTTCCGTCAAATGCAACATATTTATGTGTGGTGGTCTGCGAGTTTTTCTGTGTCTGCAGGTCTAAGTCCATGATGGTCACAGCATATTCCTGAACTTTGTCATAGACATATTCTCCTATCCGGCAGCGATGAAAGCTGCGGTATTCCTGAATCCTGTAGTCCTGCATTTCATAGCAGTCGCTGATTGCCATTCGCCAGGCAGAAAAATCCGATTTCGATACCTGTTCCTGATCCTCTAAAGTGAGGCAGGAGTATGCATTGTCCCAGTTTTTCGTAAACAGAGAATGAAAATACTGGTCTAAAACATTTTTCACGGGATCATACGGTACTCCCTTCGGCGGATAGGCGGCGGGGTAGACGTGCATACTGCGAAGTCCCCTTTTTTCCAGCCAGATTTTTTGGTACTCTGTACGCTTGTCCGCATCACTGAGCGTATGATACGCTTCATTGATATCCATCATGCGCGCTTCTTCCTTGTGGTTTCCGTTTGTATCCGGATGGTACAGCGTACAGAGCTTGCGGTAGGCAGCTTTGATGACTTCCGGAGAGGCATCATGATGCACCTGCAAAATCTGGTAATAATCTTTAAATTCTTTTGGCAATCAGGACACCTCCTTTCCCATTTTCAAAAAAGAGGAGCATTATAATGAACGCTCCTCCCAGCAGGTTTATTACATCATAAATTAATTTGTTTTATGTTAAATTTCTGATGTACTAGCTAACCTTTAGTTTAAATTTCTGAACGGCTCTGTCATCATCGATTGGAATTTTTTCCATACTGGCACCGAGGGCAGACATTTTGGATTCAAAACATTCGTAGCCACGTTCAATGTAGCGAATACAGTCAATCGTGGAAATGCCATCAGCTACCAGTGCAGCGACTACAAGTGCAGCACCGGCGCGTAAATCCGGTGCAGAAACGGTAGCACCGGTGAAATTTTCCACCCCTTCGATGATGGCTACGTTTCCCTCTACTTTTATATTGGCTCCCATACGGGAGAGTTCATCAACATATCGGAACCGGTTTTCAAAAATGCTTTCCGTAACGGTACTCGTACCCTCTGATAATGCCAAAAGGGTAGCGATCTGAGGCTGCATATCCGTAGGAAATCCAGGATATGGGGAAGTTTTGATCTGTGTGTGCTGCAAGCGGTCATCTGCGGAAACACGTACCGCATCGTCAAACTCCTCTACCTTGGCACCGATTTCTAAAAGCTTTCCGGAGATAGCCTCTAAATGCTTCGGAATGACATTTTTTATCAAAATATTTCCTTTTGTGGCAGCGGCAGCGACCATAAATGTGCCGGCTTCAATCTGATCCGGAATGATGGAATACTCACTGGCATGAAGTCTGCCCACTCCGCGGATACGGATCTTATCGGTACCTGCCCCTTTGATGTTCGCGCCCATGCTGTTCAAAAAGTTTGCTACATCTACGATATGCGGCTCCTTTGCTGCATTTTCAATGACCGTTTTTCCCTCTGCCATACAGGCAGCAAGCATGATATTGATGGTAGCACCTACAGAAACCACGTCAAGGAAGATATGGTTTCCGACGAGCCGGTCTGCCTGCGTATTTATCATACCGTATTCGATGTTCACGGAAGCGCCCAAAGCACGAAATCCCTTTAAGTGCTGGTCGATCGGACGGCTTCCGATATCACAGCCGCCTGGAAGTGCGACCTTTGCTTTTTTATATTTTCCAAGAAGCGCGCCCAGCAAATAGTACGAAGCACGAATCTTTCGAATGGAATCATAGTCGATTGTCACATCACCGATGGAATTTCCATTTATTTTTACGACATGCGGGCTGATCCTGTCTACGGTAGCCCCGATTCCCTCTATTGCCTGTAATAAAACATTAATATCCCTAACGTCTGGAAGATTATCGATCGTGACAGTTTCATCTGTCATAATAGCGGCAGCCAAAATGCCTAAAGCGGCATTTTTCGCGCCGCTGATGGTTACTTCTCCCTGCAGAGGTGTTCCACCCTTGATAATATATTGATTTTCCATAATGCACCTCATAAATTCAAAATAATATCTGCTAATTCGATTTTTCTGTCTGTCTATTTGCTCCTGCTGCTTTTACGGTTCGGTTCTCTCTAACTAAAATCAGTCTGTTTTTCATTTTCCCAAATTTTCCTATCGACATGCGTAGAATTTAGAGCTTCCTAAATTTGCGCATAGATGAACTTATACAATATTATAAACATTTCCTACAAGATGTCAAGGTTATTTCTTTCTGTTTTCGAAGTATACGAACGAATCAATGGCATCAAAAATATCCTGGAAGGTTTCCCTCGGAGCCACTTCTATATATTTCTTTAAAATCTCCTGCTCATCCGTCCCGTGATATCTTCCATAAAAGATATCGAACAGATTGTGTCCTCTGACATAGACCTTGATGTCCTCGATGTGGTCTTTGACATCCTGCTTTGTTTTAATACGAAAATTCAGCTTTTTTGTCATTCGCTTCACGCTGGTCAGTTTATATAGGTAATCCCTGAATTTTTTAAATAAAATATTGTAAAAATCCTCCTCTGACTTTATGACGCCGATTTTTGTCATAATTTTCGGATCCAAAAAATAGTTTTCAAAGGAGTAATACTTTAAGATGAGTACATTTTTTGGCTCCACCTTTGGCAGATTTCCCTCGTCCTCCTTCGAACGCTGGTCATAGTAGCTGCAAAGCTGCTTTTTCAGATATTTCGGATTTTTCCCGTCGCTGTCCCTGATCATTAAAAACTGATCCTTTAGATATAGTTTATTGATATATTTCAAATTTGCATAGGTTTTAATGTTCGTACAGCTATTTGTCGGAATAATGGTAATGCGTCTGAGGTTTCCGGAATCGTCATAGATTTCGGAGTAATATTTTTCGAGCAGGAGCGGCAGTCGGTTGCTGTCCTGTTTCCCCTCCACGATGAAAACAAAGCTGACATTCATCAGGTCATTGGCGGTGTAGCCGAGGTCATCTAAAATGATGTCGATATCAATGTTTTCCTTAACTGTCGTATAATATTCTTCATCTAATACAATTTCCTTGATCTGTTTCGTCGAGAAGTTAAAGATCAGGTTCGGGGAATGCGTAGAAAAAATGACCTGATTCTTTTTGGACAGGCGGAAAAGGATTTCACTCGCCACCTTTTGCAGCTGCGGGTGGAGATAGATTTCCGGATCCTCCATCATAATGATGCATGGAAGGGTATCCTCCTCCTCGATGTATGTTTCTAAAAGCGAGAGGGCATAAATGCTTTTTAAGCCCTCGCTTAACAGGTTAATATTACCGACAGCGCCGCCACGTTCCTTTGAGTATACCATCGTGTTGATATGCAGAAGGTTATCCATGTCATAATCCATGACGTATTGGATTTCCTGTGACGGGCTGCCGTTTTTATGGAAGTGTTCATTTACTTTTTTTGCAAATTTATTCAGGTTCGTATGAAATAATTTATATTGTAAAAGGCGCACAGTTTCAAAAAGGGTCAGCTCCTCCGGTGTTTTTTTATCAATCAGACCGATGCAGTGAAAGCAGCGGTTACAGGTTTTCGTAGAGTCAAAGGTGCATTGGTTCTCCTTTAGCTTTTCAAAGGATTCTTTATCGTAGAAGCTGAATACATCATTCTGCAGCGCCTCAAGATTTCTGTTTTGGTCAATGTGGTATATTTTTGGAAAAATCTCTAAAATATACGGGTTGTTTTTGCTATAGCCGTCATTGTAACGTGTCTGTTTTTGCGGATTGACTTTAAAGGTAAAGGAAAGGATTCCTTCGTGAAAGGAGGGCAGTTTTTCTTTGAATTCATCGAACCAGACTGTATAGTCATGTGTTTTGCTAATAGCACCCTTGGAGTGGTAGTATGCCAAATCTGCGTCGCTGTATTCGATTTTCAGGGAAACCTCTATGGAGCGGTTTTCGTCTAAAAACTCCCTCTGTTTGACTTTATGCACGCCGGAGGCGAGTAAAAGTGCATCGATGGCAGCAGTCTTACCGGTATTATTTTTTCCGACGAAGATCAGTGCATTTTCGATGTCCAGTATTTCCAATTCCCGGATGGACTTAAAATTTACAATTTTTAAATAGCAGATTTTCATATACTGTCCTCCTTTCGTGCCTTATAAAAAGCTTCTCTGATTCAATTTATGAGGAAAATGGAATTTGGTGCTTTTCTTATTTCCGTTTTTTCCGGACGGAGTAGCCGAAGGTGCCCAATTCTTTTCCGGGAGAAAAATATTTTCCGTGCGAATAGGTAATCAGCCTGCTTTCATTTAGATGAAAGGTGTTTTTTTCGTCTATATAGGCTTCGTCTGCATGGACTGCAGTTACTTCCGCTAAAAACATGTGATGAGAGCCTAGTTCCTTTATTTCCGTCACATGGCATTCTATATTTACCGGTGCCTCCTTTACCATCGGGCAGGCAACGGTATCTGCGGGCAGCCTGGTCAGGTGGCAGTATTCCCATTTATCAATATCCCTGCCGGAACGGACGCCGCAGAAGTCCGTAGCGTAACATAATCCTTCTGTCGTCAGGTTGACTACGAATTCACCGGAAGCTTTTATCAAGGGGTAGGAAAAACGCTCCGGCCGCACGGAAATGGAAAGCATGGGCGGATTCGTACAGATGGTCCCGGCCCAGGCAACTGTGAAAAGATTGGAGATTCCGTTTATATCCCCGCAGCTCACCAATACGGCAGGCAGCGGGTAGAGCATATTTCCAGGTTTGAAATTTATTTTTCCCATATACAAAAATCCTTTGCGTGTTTTTAAACAAGTACATAATTTTACTCAAACTTCCCACTTGAAAAATCACTTTAAAACCTTGATTTTTCAAACAATTTTTATACTTTAATTTGCAACTTGACAACCAAAAGGCACCCTCCTGTGGTATAATAGAATCAGTAAAAAACCTAAAATACTATAG
>JAFVAA010000560.1 GCA_017476305.1 Lachnospiraceae bacterium | reverse complement strand
GCAAAACCGAAAATTGCGAATTATCATTTTACGACACTCCAGCCGAGTTTAGGAGTGGTAGATTTAGAGGGGGCAGACGGATTTGTGAGTGCCGATATCCCGGGACTGATTGAAGGAGCCTCGGAGGGAGTCGGACTCGGGCATGAATTTTTACAGCATATCGAAAGAACGAAGGTCTTTATCCATATGGTAGATGCGGCATCGACCGAAGGAAGGGATCCTTTAAATGATATAAAGGTGATCAATGAGGAGCTGGCGAACTATAGTGAAGAGCTTGCGAAAAGACCGCAGGTGATTGCGGCGAATAAAACAGACGTATTTTACGGAACAGAGGAGGAAACGGTCATCACTCTTTTAAGAGAGGAGTTTGAAGAGAAGGGGATTCCTGTGTTTCCTATCTCAGCGGTTACGGGAAAGGGAGTAAAGGAGCTTTTATACCATATCCGGCGGGTTTTAGATGAAATCAAAGAAGAGCCGGTGGTGTTCGAGCGGGAATTTGTGATAGAGGATCTGAGGGAGTCGGAGGAACCGGTTCACGTTTTCTATGATGAGGAAGAGGAAGTCTATGTAGTGGAAGGACCGCGTATCGAAAAGATGTTAGGATATACGAATCTGGACTCTGAAAAGGGCTTTCAGTTTTTTCAGAGATTTCTTCATACCAGTGGTATTTTAGAGGAATTAGAGGCAATGGGGATTGAAGAAGGCGACACCGTCAGAATGTATGATCTGCATTTTGATTATTATAAATGAGCAATGCACCTTTGGTGTTTTGTGAATCGTAGCGTGTAGTTTGGCAGCAGCACTTGGAAGGAAGATTTATGAAGCAGCATTTGTTTGAAATGGTGATCTGTATACTGGCGGCAATTACGCTGATGATTGTCCATGAGCTGGCAAAAATATTAGTTTATATGGGATTACAGAAAAAAGCAGGAAATAAAAAGAAGTATCATCATAGTATCTGGGCAGTATATCGGTATATTGATCCGATCGGCGTGATTTTATCCGTGACGAGTCAGGTGGTACTGTCAAAGCCGTTTATGTTCCGGATCCAAAACAAAAAGTATAACAGGATATTGGGCTGTACCGGTTTTCTGGTCTTATTTTTATCCTTCTTTGGAAGTATTTATGCGATTAAAATGCATGCGTTTGGAGTAAGCGGTATGAATATTGTGGCAAATGCCGGATTTTTCAATAGAGCAGGGGGCTTGTATATTCAGTATATGGCACTTCTTAGTGTGGGGATGTTTCTTACGAATCTGTTTCCTGTATCCACGTTTGATATGGGACTTTTGATTGCAGGATTTTCTTCTAAAAAATATTTGGGCATTATCAAGATGGATTCTGTGATTAAATTGATTTATGTGTTGGCTTTGCTTGTGGATCTGTTTTATTTTAGCGCATATAAGATCTTTCAGCTGACGCTGTCTGTGATTTGACGCATCGGGTTACTTTTTGGGCAGGACGAAACCATTACAGATATCGTGTGGCTTCGTTTAATGGGAGAGAAAGAGATGAGTATTTCTGTAAAGCTGGAGGCCTTTGATGGACCTTTGGATCTTTTACTGCATTTAATCGAGAAAAATAAAATTGATATATTTGACATTCCAATCGTGGAGATTACGAATCAATATATGGACATCATTTCTAAAATGGAAACCAGGGACATGGATATGATGAGCGATTTTCTTATGATGGCTGCCATGCTTCTAAGGATCAAGTCAAAAATGCTTCTTCCTGCGGAGGTGAATGAAGAAGGAGAACCGGAGGATCCGAGAGCAGAGCTGGTTGAACGGCTGTTAGAATATAAGACTTTTAAATATGCGTCCCTGGAATTAAAGGACCTGCAGGTGGATGCATCGAAACATTTGTTTAAGGAGCCTACGATTCCGGAGGAGATTGCGAATTTTGAAGAAGAAATCGATGTGAGGGAAATATTAGGGGATGTGACTCTTATGAAGCTGCAAAAGATTTTTCGAAGTGTGATGAAAAAGCAGGTGGATAAGATCGATCCGATCCGAAGTGGTTTTGGTAAGATCCAAAAGGAAACCGTATCCCTGGGAGAGCGCATCAGCTATATCAGGGAATATGCGAAAATACATAAGCGGTTCAATTTCAGACAGCTTTTAGAGGAGCAGGCAGATAAGACGATGGTAATTGTCAGCTTTTTAGGGATTTTGGAGCTGATGAAGGTGGGACAGTTAAAAATTGTGCAGGAAAAGATATTTGATGATATCTGGATTTCTTATGATGATTCTGTACAGATTGAGGAGACGGAGATTTTGGAAAATATGGGAGGAGAAACGGCTCCCGTATAGGCTGCGTGTTTTCGTCCGATTTCTGAAAAGCACAAGATCGTGCTCTGCGGATTGAGACGGATTTTTAGAGGATAGTGCAAGAAAAGTACAAAGAGAGGTATGCTATGAAGTTATCGGAATTAGAAGCGGTCATTGAGGCGATTTTATTTACGATGGGGGAAGCGGTGGAGTTAGAGCGTCTGGCGGCTGCCACGGAGCAGGATGAGGATACCTGCAGGCGTGTGATAAGGAATCTGATGGACAGATATACGGCTGCAGACCATGGGATACAGATCATCGAGCTGGATGGCGCTTTCCAAATGTGTACAAAGGCTTCTATGTATGAATCGATCAATAAGATCGCACATGTGCCGAAGAAGCATGTTTTGACGGATGTGCTTTTGGAAACTCTGTCGATCATTGCCTATAAGCAGCCGGTGACAAAAACGGAAATAGAGCATATCCGTGGTGTAAAATCGGATCATGCAGTAAATAAACTGATAGAATATAAACTGGTCTGTGAGGCGGGACGTTTGGATGTTCCGGGCAGACCGATCCTGTTTGCCACGACAGAGGATTTTCTTAGAAATTTTGGAATCGAATCTTTAGAGGAACTTCCGGTGGTGAATCCGGAAAAAATTGAGGATTTTAAGAAGGAGGCAGAAAAAGAGGTGCAGCTGGAGTTAGATATCGGGGTATGAGGAAGATAAGAAACTATTTTTGAGGCTCTGTGTTTTTTGATGGGGCAGAGACGTTCTTTGCAGAGACTTTACCTGTGGATGTTCTGCCGGTTTTTGCAGAGGCTTTCCCGGATGAAGCGGAATATCTGCCTGCTTTTGTGTGCGGTGAGAGCTTGTGGTCGATGATGCTTTCGATGATATACTTTTTTACCCAGATATCGAAGCTTAACATACTGATAAAGGCAAAATCGGTCAGGGTGTTTTTCTCTTTTTCATCAGAAATGTCTTTAAATGCTTCGTTCGAGCGTGTCAGCTTTCGAATGACATCACGCACCTGTGCATCTATATTTTCTTCCTGCATTTTAAAAATTTCCTGATATATTTCCGTTAAGTCTGTTTCTCCATTTTTGTCAAAAAAATTCTCAGAGATAGGATCCAGTATCTTTTTGATATCGTTAATGGATAAAAAATTTTTTAGATAGTAAATAAATATCAGAAGGATTATATGCTCCTTTGAATATTTTTTCTTCTTTGACGGAGGCAGCAGGTCATTTTTGGAATAATTATTGATCATGGTTTTGGTGAGGATTTTGTCCTCATCAAAGCGCTTGGAGGATTTCAGATGCTCATCCATAAAGGTAGTGACCTGATCCATATACAGCTCGATGTCCGGGATGACATCCGGGGCGATATAGTCCATATTTTGAATTCTGCGCAGCAGATCAAGCATTTCACTGGTATATTTGTTTTTCATTTTTTGCCTCCTGTTATGGTTTTCTTTTACTGAGATTCCTGTCGGTGTATCATAGTTTCTCCTTTATTATAATTTTCATGGAAACGTAATGCAAGAAAAAAATCAGATTCTCACCACTTTGTATCTTTTAAAGTTACCCCCGCTTTTAGAATAAACTTGACATGTGAGGAAGTTGTTCGTATAATTAGTATAAAAAATGTTCTAGTGGTATTTTGGGGAAAGTGTTGTGAAGCAGATAAAGATAGGAGGCAGAGATATGGGGAAATTAGCTTTTGGTGTATTGGCAATGGGTTCCGTGCTGGCTATAGGGTTTTTCCGGGGTGCGAATGATGTGAAGGCGGCAGAAAATCAGTCTGGTTATATAGTGAACGTAGAAGGAAACAATCTTTCCATTCGAAAACAGCATGCAGAGGTATTTTTTGTAGGTACGACTTCCCTGGTTTATGAAAAGAATAATAAATT
>JAFVAA010000559.1 GCA_017476305.1 Lachnospiraceae bacterium | reverse complement strand
TAGATTTCATCTGCATCGATCATCGCACCGAAATGCAGGACAGCAGTCGACTTTTTCTGCTCCTCTGTCAAAGAAAAGGAGCGTGTGAAGCAGAGACTGCCGATGAAATCCCGAAGCTCTGTCTGCAAAAAGAGAGCAGGCAGAAAAAACTCCCTCCACTCTTCCTCACGCTCTGTCTGAAATGGCTCCATCGCCCGTTTTCTCCACCCTTTATCCCGTGCAGTCTCTTCTTCTATGGTCTTTGCCACATACGCACTGTCAGCACATTCGGAAAGCTCCTGTTCATCGATCCCCAGTTCCTTTATCGTATCCGGCGCACACCACGCCTTTACAGGAGTTCCCCCTACCGCAGTCTGATACAGACCAATCGGAATTTTTTTCTTTTCATAAATTGCCTTCGCTGCGAAAAAACCTGCTGCAGAAAAGGTAAGCAGCTCTTCTCCAGATGCCTTCACCCACTTTCCTTCCGTGAGCATCTTTCTTTTCTCATTAAAATCATACTCCTTTGGCACCTCGAACTGACGAATCAGACCATAATCTGCTCCGGAAAGCTCATCCCCATACTCTTCCCGAAGAGACGGGAAGGAAAGTGGCAGCTCCATATTTGACTGCCCGCCTAATAAAAACACATCACCAAAATAAACATCCTCTAAAACTTTCCGTTCCTCCTCATCCTCTATCACGATCCGCCACGGACCACCTGCATCCATAAACGGAAGCAGAAATGAAAAGTATCCCTGCATATCTGCACGGATACTCTCAAAATGAGAGGGTTCCCCATCACCTTCTGCATGCTCAGACGCAACCAGGGACAGGGATAATTTTGCACCCGGGGCTGTATAGCCCCAGATGCGATTCTCCTCAAAACCTCTCTGCAAAATCATTCTATTACTAAAAAAGGAAGTTAGCTTTATCATAATCAGATCTCCTATTATTTTGCTGCTTCAATCCTACGCTCTAACTCCGTCTGCATTTCTGCCAGGAAATCCTCCGGCTGGCATTTATTATAAGCCTCCTGATAATCCTTCCAGCCCTCCTCGAAATCCTTAGACATAACCACCTTTGGCAGCCACTCGTGCTTTGTTTCGCCCATCTTCGTCCATGCGATACCACCCGGAGTATCTGTCGTCAGGTTATTACTGAAGGAATACATCGGGAACCATACTCCCGTCTTATTCACAGAATGCATCAGTCCAGGATAGGTCGTCACACCATAAGCATCAAAGACCTTCTTTACAGGCTCCGGAACCGTCTCTAAAAACTCAGATGGCTGCTCACTCGGCATATTTGCATTAATTCCGTCCCTACTGGTTCCCATGTACTGTGGCAGCTGTGAATAATCACATAAGTGCTTTGATTTATAATCAGAATTGGACATATTTTTTCTCTGTTCTTCTGTTCTGTAGAAAAGTCCGTTCTCATCCACCTCATAATCCGTTCCCTTCACTCCCCAGAATCTCAGGTCATGAAGCTCCTGACCTAATAAATCATCCATAAACTGTAAAACTGCTTTCACATCCTTGCAGGCAGTCGTAATTGCGACACCATTGGAAACATTTTTCTCTCCACCAGAGGTATACCACTGATTCTCCATACCCTTTTCAATCGTCAGCGGAAGTGGAATGTAGTTATAACCATACTTCTCTAAATTCTGCTCTTTGAAAACATCGTTGATGGTAAAGGCGAAATCCCACCACTGATCCACCATACCTAAAACTCTTCCGGTAGACAGCTTCGCAATGTACTCATCATAGGTCTGTGTAAAGGACTCCGGATCAATGATCCCCTTCTTATATTCTTCATTGAGCTTCTGGAAATACTTCTTTGCCGTAGGTGTCGTATTATAATCGATGACCTTTTCTGTCTCCGGATCTACGATAACAGAACCATCATTTGGATATCCATCCAAAAATTCCGGTGCATTCTCCAGGCAGAAATAACGCCAGTCATCACAGAGAATCGTATACGGGATATTCTCTGTACCGTCATTCGTCGTCGGATTTTCTTTATTATAACGTTCGATGAGGTCGAAATACTCATCCATCGTAGAAATCTCCGGATATCCGGCCCACTCCAGCACACGTGCCTGAATCCAGAAGGCCTCTCCGTTTAATGTCGTCGTTTTATCCTCGCCTAAAATATTCTGAAACGGATTAATCCAGTAAATATGACCATCCTCCTGACGGAATTTATCCCATTCCTTATCTGTGAAAAATCCCTTTAAATTCGGATAGTCATCCAGGTAATCATCTAAAGGAACTAAAACGCCTGCATCATACAGCGGCTTCATGGAATCTCCACCATTGATCAGATCCGGATAATCTCCTCCGGCGATGATGGTTCCTACTGCTTCCTCTGCTGTCTGTCCAGTCAGAAAGGTCTCCTTGATTTTTACTCCCGTCTTTTCCGCAATCAGCTGTTTCACTTCGTTATCATCCGTGCGCTCTACGCTTGCAGGCTCTGCGATGAACATCGAAAATTCCTTGATTCCCTTTTCATCGGTCTTCTGCCCGATGCTACTGCTGTTTCCACCGTCTCCACAGCCTCCTCCGCAGCCGGTCAGGGCGATAGAGGATGCCAGCACTGCCGTCGTAAACACCTTAAATAAATTCTTTTTTTTCATACCT
>JAFVAA010000558.1 GCA_017476305.1 Lachnospiraceae bacterium | reverse complement strand
GATTGATGAAAGGGACCAGCATTTAGTTACCTCTGTAAATTCCCTGTCCTGTGAGGAGTGGGATGCTTCTTATGGGGAGATCTATAAAGCGATGATCGAAGCAGGAACACTTACGATCATGGCTGCGCACATTGCCCTTCCGGCATATGAAGAAAAATACGATGGGAAGCCGATAGAAAAAATCCTTCCGGCCACCCTTTCGAAAAATCTCCTCACAAAGCTGCTGCGTGAGAAGCTGGGATTTAACGGACTGATCTCCAGTGATGCGACCCCTATGGTGGGCTTCTGTGCTGCGATGGATAGAAAAACCGCAGTTCCTTCTGCAATCGAAGCTGGCTGTGACGTGTTCCTCTTTAACAGAAATATGGAAGAGGACTTTAAATATATGCGTGAAGGCTATGAAGCAGGACTGCTTTCAGAAGAAAGACTGGAGGAGGCCGTAAAACGGATCCTGGCGACGAAGGCTGCTTTAAGGCTGCATGAAAAACAGAAGAAAGGAACTCTGGTTCCGGAGAAGGATGCTCTTTCCGTCCTCTGCTGTAAGGAGCATGATGCATGGGCAAAGGAATGTGCTGACCTGGGTGTGACTTTAGTAAAGGATACGCAGGGACTTTTACCGTTAAATCCAGAGAAGCATAAGAGAATCTTATTAGAAATCATGGGAGAATTTGAGTCAAATGAGAGGGTGGAAAAATCCCTGGTGAAGCATTTAACGGAAGAAGGTTTTGAGGTTACGGTATATCAGAAAGAGGGGTTCGAAGTCATGAACGATACCGTGGAAAGTTTGAGGGAACGCTGCGATCTGATCCTGTATGCTGCCAATGTGGAGACAGCCTCTAATAAAACCACGGCCCGGATGAACTGGCATACGATGTTTGGGCTGGGAACAAATATGCCCTGGATGGTGCATGAGGTGCCGGTCGCATTTTTAAGTCTGGGCAATCCTTACCATCTTTTGGATGCACCCATGGTAAAGACCTTTATAAACGGGTACTGTAACAGTGAATATGTGATATCCGCTGCAGTGGAAAAAATGCTGGGGAGAAGTGCGTTTAAAGGAAAATCCCCGATCGATCCATTCTGCGGAAAGCCGGATCTGAAATTTTAGGGGATTTTCCCGGATAAGACGGAAAAGGGTATCAGGACTGGGAAAACGGGATGAATTCCGGTTCATCCGAAAGGTAGAGCTTTCTATAGTCACTGGGAGACATATGATAGCTGTTGCGGAAGATCCTGGAAAAGTGATCGGCAGAATTATATCCTACGGCGTCTGCGATCTCTCCGATTTTCAGGTCGGTTTCTGTCAGATACTTTACTGCATTGGACAGTCTCAGGTCTTTGATCAGACTGGAAAAGGTATGGTTTGTATGTTTTTTGATCAGCGTGCACAGATGCGGCTGGCTGTAGTGGAAAAAATCAGCCAAGGATGCCAGGGTCACGGTCTTATAATTATGCTGGATGTATTGTAAGATCAGGGAAAAGTCCGACCCCATCTCAAAATTGTAAAAGAGGAGAGTCTGGCTGTAGCTGCGTAAAAGGTTGGAAAACATCAGGTTTGTATAGTTGATACAGGAAGCATTGCTATAGGGATCCATAATATGGCTCTCTATGATTATATTTTGGATACAGTGTTTTAGTTTTTCATTCTCTTTTGAAAAAAAGAGAAGATAATTTGGCTGGCCCTGATCGGTGTCTTTCCTTAGTATGTTCCGAAAGAAGGAAGACAGCAGGTCCTGTCTGGAGATGAGCTGAAAAAAGGTAGTTTCAAAGGTACTCTGTCTGATGCATATCGTATATACTGAGGATTCATTTGTGAGTATGTAGTCATGGTCGGAACCGGGCGCGATGATGCAAAGTTCACCTTCATGCATTTCCCGTTTGGAGTTTTCGAAGTAGAGAAATGCATTTCCTTTTACTACATAGTCTATCTCAAAGTAGTTATGTTTATGGTGCTGCTCACGGGTATAGCGGGGATGCCTGAATGCGTAGACATCCCTTTTTTCCGGGATGATATCTGTTTCAGCGACCAGACTTTTGTTTGGCGTATGGAGAAGCATGGTGATATCTAAAGGAATCGTATCGATGAACTGGTCAAAATTCTCATCTGTCATCTGCCCGATATTTGCAGGAACCTTCAGAGGAAACACCATCTCCTGACAGAGCCCTTTTTTAAATGCGTATTGGACAATCTCGTGAAACTGCATTTTATTTCCGGTGCGCAAAAAATATTCTTTCATCTGCTTTTGAATTTCCCCATAGGTAATATAATATCCCATTTTCTGTCTCCTTTGAAAAATATTTCCGATAATTTCCAGGTAAGTATATCATTTTTTTTGCCAAAATTCAAACCGTAACATCCGATAATATGTCGGATGAATCATAAAAAATGAGGTGGAAGAGAAAGCAGAAAAACTTTAGAATAAATGGTAGCAGATTGGCGATAGTACGATTCAGGAATTGGAGAAAATATTGGAAAAAATCTAAGAAGGGAGAAGATATGCTATGGAACTTATGGATGTAAGGATCAATGGAATGAAAAATCCGATTGGATTTTGGATGGACGGGGTTTCTATATCATGGAGAGTGAAAGGGGCTCCGGGGAAACGGGCAGTTCATACAAGGTTAGAGATCATAGAGGAAGCATCCGGGAAGACGGTATCAGAAAAAGAGGGAGAGGCTCTTTTTCAGAGCGGTGAGCAGATGGATGTACCGCTCGTGCCAAAAACCAGATATCTGGTAAAGCTTTCTGTGACAGATGATACAGGAGCCAGGGCAGTATCGGAAGATGCATGGTTCGAAACCGGCATGATGACAGAAAAATTTCGCGCGGACTGGATCGCGGCGCAAAAGGAAGAGCATTTTCATCCGGTATTTCGAAAAAAATTCAGTGTTACGGGAAAAGTGAAAAGAGCGCGTTTATATGCCTGTGGAGCAGGGCTTTTTGAAGCCTATATCAATGGCAGACGGACAGACGGGGAATATTTGAAACCATACCTCACGAACTACGAGAAGCGTCTGCAGGTGATCACCATTCCTGTGGAAGAAATGTTAAAGGAAGGGGAAAATGAGCTTTCCTTTCTTTTGGGAAAAGGCTGGTATATGGGGAGTTATGGCCTGGAAAATAAAGAGAATCAATTCGGGAGCCGTATGGCCGTCCTCGGTGAATTGATGCTCTTGTTTGAAGATGGAAGAGAAGAGTATGTTCTTACAGATGGGGATTTTTATTACCAACCGTCTATCATTCAGGAGTCCGGGATCTATTTTGGAGAGACCATCGATATGACAAAGCAGCCTTCGGAGGATGGCTGGAAAAAAGTGGAGGTGCTCACAGAACCGGAAAAGGATGTGGAGACAAAAAATTTAGTAAAGTCCCATCTGAAAGACCGCCTGAGTTTACCGGTATATGTAAAGGAAACGGTATATGCCTGTGAACAGCTTCATACGCCTGCCGGTGAAACAGTAATCGATTTCGGACAGAATTTTGCCGGTTTCCCGGAAATCGATGTTCCTGAGCTTCCAAAAGGTACGAAGCTGGTGTTTGAATTCGGAGAGATACTGCAGCAGGGGAATTTTTACCGTGGAAATTACAGAGATGCCAATTCTACCTTTACCTATATTTCCGATGGCATGGCAAGGACGATCAGACCACATTTTACCTTTTTTGGATTCCGCTATGTCAGAGTGTCCGGTTTCCCGGAGGGAACGATGCCGGAAAAGGGGGCGTTCCGGGGCTGTGTGCTCTATTCGGATATAGAAAGGACCGGGGAAATTCGTACTTCTCATGGAAAGATAAACAGGCTTTTTGAAAATACGGTATGGGGGCTGAAATCGAATTTCATCGATATTCCTACAGACTGTCCGCAAAGAAGTGAAAGATTGGCATGGACGGGAGATGCACAGGTCTTTGCGCCTACAGCAGCATACCACATGGATACCCGTGCGTTCTTTCATAAATTTATACAGGATCTGATGGATGAGCAGGAGTTTACAAAAGGAGCGGTTCCGAACTTTTTACCGAATTTCGGTCACGGGACAGATGCAGCATCGGTATGGGGAGATATCGGATGTTTTTTACCGATGGCACAGTATAAGCAGTATGGGAATATTTCTGAGCTTGCATTTTCTTATCCGCTGATGAAGGGCTGGGTGGATTATATGGACAGTCTGGATGAAGCCCAAAAGGAGAAAAGCGGAAAAAAGAAATATACCTTTTGTACGGAAGGGTTTCAGTTCAGTGACTGGCTGGCTTTAGATGGTCCGACCGAAACGAGCTATAAAGGCAGCACGGATGATCAGTATGTGG
>JAFVAA010000557.1 GCA_017476305.1 Lachnospiraceae bacterium | reverse complement strand
TCCTTTTTCTCGGCTCTAAGCATCTTAGCCATCTCCAAACCCGATAGCTCCGGCATCTCAATATCCGTAATCAGTATATCGCAAAAGTCCTGCGCTTCCCTCATTTTTTGCAAAGCGATTTTCGTATCAGAAAAACCCTCCACGAGAAATTCATATTCCATTTTCTCACAGAGGTTTTCTATATATTTTATTTCTTTTTTTAGTATGTCAGGATCATGATCACATAAAAATATATTTATCATAATATGGTATCTCGTCATTCTCGTATAAAAACGTTTTTTCGTATTCCTTCATTTTCATTTTGTCAAGATCCTTCTTATGCTTCTCCTCATCCTTGATCTGCTCGTGCAGTTTTTTCAAATTTTCCATGCTGTCTATGGCATGCATAATACCGTGGCATTATACATAATCCATAAGCGAACATTCCATAAATAGCATGACATAATACTACATCTGTTTTGGCATAATACGATAAATTCCTTTAATTATATCCGCAAATTCTTCCATCCACTTAACACACATTGTACGAATCGACATTTTTCTTGCTTATCTGGTCAAAGTAATGATATGCCATCCAAATTATCCTTTTTATTATTTCGACCATTTGAAAAAATAAGCAAACCCTTTCTAATAAAATATCATTTGCGGACATTACACTTTACACGGCAGTGGCATTTCCATCATTACCATTTCTCTGCTCATTGCTTTTCCAAAGAAACTGTGCTATACTTCTATCCGAAAAAACATCTGAACTTTGGAGAAAACACTATGACAAACCGAATGACAGAGGGAAATCCTCTAAAACTGATTCTCACCTTTGCCCTCCCGCTTTTAGGGGGCAATCTGTTTCAACAGTTATATAATATCGCCGATGCGGCTATCGTGGGAAAATTTTTAGGCTCCAATGCACTCGCGAGTGTCGGTGCATCCAGCAGCATCCAGTTTTTAGTCCTTGGTTTTTGCATCGGAATCTGCTGCGGCTTCGCCATCCCTGTCGCACAGCGTTTCGGAGCCAAAGATTTAAAAGAAATGCGTTCTTATATTTTCCACAGCTATCTTATGACCTTGTTTTTTGCCGTTTTTTTGACGGCTGCCTGTGTCATCTGCTGTCATGGAATTTTACATCTGTTAAAAACACCGAAAAATATTTATGGAAATGCCTACCGCTATCTTCTCATTATATTTTTCGGAATTCCTTTTACACTGCTCTATAATTTACTGGCAGGAATGCTGCGTGCCATCGGGGACAGCAGAACCCCTTTTTTCCTTCTGGTCTGCTCCACTATCCTGAATATCGGTTTAGATCTTCTTTTCATACTGGTATTTGGGTGGGGTTGTGCCGGTGCTGCCATTGCCACCATCTCCGCACAGGGAATCAGTGGTATTTTATGTCTGCTCGTCATCATCAAACGCTTTCCGATCCTGAATCTAAAGAAAGCAGATCTGGTATATCAGGGGCAAAAGATGAAAACCCTGACTACTATGGGAATCCCGATGGGACTTCAGTACTCCATCACAGCCATCGGAAGCATGGTCATGCAGTCTGCAAACAATGGCTTAGGGAGCGTCTATGTATCCGGATTTACCGCCGCCATGCGTATCAAACAGTTTGCCATGTGTCCGTTCGACGCACTTGCTACGGCAGTTTCCACCTTTGTCAGCCAGAACTACGGTGCCGGACGCTTTGACCGTATTAAGAAAGGAATCAAACAGGGCATTACGTAAGCTATGGTGCCGCCATCGGACTTGTGCTGATTTTTTTTGGACGCACGTTATCCATGCTTTTCATCCCATTATCGGATGTCAGTGTTTTAGATGCTGCCGGAAAATATTTACGCTGTCTCGGAATGTTCTACTGGTCTTTAGGCATCCTGAATGTCTGCCGTATGTGCGTGCAGGGATTGGGATTTTCCGGACGTACCATTCTTTCCGGTGTGACAGAAATGATTGCCAGAATCGTAGTAAGTCTCGTCTTCGTGCCTGTCTTTGGTTTCAATGCAATCTGCTTTGCCGACCAGTCCGCATGGCTTTCCGCCACGCTCTATATCACTCCGGTCTGTATTTACAGTGTGCGGAAACTGAGGCTTTCCAGTACGGCTAATCATATACAGGGAAATGCCAATAAATAACTTAGGAACTGTGCAAAATTTAACTTACCATTTTGGGAACAGTTCCTTACTCATTTTATCAACCGAAACACCATATAATTATATCAAAATTTCACTCTTTCTCCAGCACACGGATATCCTTTTTCTTGATATGCTTTCCAATGATTTCTGACACATCACTCACGGTAATAAAAGCACTGGCATCTACGGACTGAATGACCTGCTTTAGCTGAAACAGCTCAAACCGGTTGATGACACAGTACAGAACCACCTTTTTCCCACTGACCAGCCCTTCCCCCTCCAGCATCGTCACAGTTCTTCCGAGTTCTCTGTATATTTCCTCTGCAATCTTCGCCCCTTCATCCGTAATAATCATCAATGCCTTTGCCTGATCAAGCCCGGTTTCTACATAATCCACAATCTTTGATGTAATGATATAGGTAAGTAAACTGTACATCGCCCGGTCTAGTCCGAATATAATCCCTGCAGCACTATAAATCAAAACATTAATTAGCAGAACGGTCCTCCCTACCTGAAAATTAAACTTACGGTTCAGTAAAATTGCCACCGTTTCCGTTCCATCCAGACATCCTCCAAAACGAATGACCAGACCTACACCTACACCCAAAATAACTCCGCCGAAGCAAACGGCTAAAATATACTCCTGCGTCGCATTGGCAAGAGGTGCGAATACCTCTAAAAACACGGAAAAAATAATCATCGCATAAATCGCTTTCCCTATAAATGCAATTCCTAACTTTTTCGTCCCAAACAGTAAAAATGGAACATTTAAAACAATCGTCAGAATACTAAGCGGAACATCTGCCAACTGATGGATAATGATTCCCACACCAATCAGTCCACCGTCTAAAATCGTACAAGGAACCAAAAATTCTTCAATCGCAAAAGCTGCAAGCACTGCCCCCACCGTCAGCATAAAAAAGTCGAGCAAATACTCCAGCACTTTATCTCTGGTAAACCATTCTTTTTTTATGGTCTTATTCTTCTCCTCTCCAAAAAAGATTTTTCAAAAATGAAACAGCCAGACCTTTTCTCCACCCTAAGGAACTGTCACAAAACAACCTCCAAAATTTTGCAAGCCAAAATACCTTTTATGCAAGCATTTCAGCTTGCGAAATAGCAGGTTTTAATTTGTGACAGTTCCTAAATATAAAAACAGACTCCCTTTCTAAAAAAACTTCATTTCTCTGCGCTCTGCCTATACATCAATTTTTTAGCACAAAAACACCTGTGATGTACCAGCTGTGATGTATAATATCCATACATGTCCACAGTATTTCGTTAATGAGTATAATTAAAAATCTCAATACTAGTACATCATAAATTAATTCTTTTTATGTTAAATTTGTTAAATTTTCTATATACTGCGTCAGCCTCAATCAACATAGCACGCTATGCCTCTTTCGGCTTTCTTGTATATAAAAAATTTTCCTGCATTTAACATAAAGTAATTAAATTTCTGATGTACTAGTCATATAAAGAAATCACAAAAC
>JAFVAA010000556.1 GCA_017476305.1 Lachnospiraceae bacterium | reverse complement strand
TACGGTGGCAGGAAATCAGGTTCAGATGTCCTCCTTTACCGGCTATAAAATGTATGGGGTGAATTACTATAGTGCGCATAGGGATTGGGCGTGCAAGCTGGCAGAGTGGTTTTCGAATGAGAAAAACCAGACGCTCCGCTTTGAGGTGCGAAGCCAGGGCCCTTCGAATAATAACTCTGCTGCTTCTGAGGAAGTGAAAAAGGTGCCTGCGATTCAGGCGGTTCTGGCACAGTCCGAGTTTGGGGCACTGCAGCGTGTGGGGAATAGTTATTGGGCACCGACTTCAGAATATGGTGAGGCAGTCGCCGCAGGAAAAGGAAAGCTTTCGGATGAGGAGCTTCAAAAGCTTTTAGATAAGATGGTAAAGGGTGTTACTGCTTCTGTGGCAGAGTAGGAAAGGAGGAGAAGGATGGAACAGAAAAGAAGGATCGGTACGAGATTTATTATATTAATGCCTGTGTTTGTCCTAGGGATTGTTTGTATTTTATCCAGTGTAGTTGCTGTGCTGGGGATTCGCAGGGTGAATTCCAGTGCCAGTGAGATTACGAATCAGTATCTTTCCGGAGTGACGGCACTTAGCGATATCCAGAAGGAGACGAAGGATATTCACAGAATGGGACTTTCCCATATTGTGGCGACAAAGTTGGATACGATGATCGAATTAGTGTCTGCGATTCGGGAAAGAGAAGATATAATCGAGGGCTATCTGGAGGAGTATGGCGGTTATGTTGGCGATTCGGATCAATCGGATTATGAAAGCTTAAAAAAGAATTATGAAAGCTTGAAATCGGAGCTTGCAAGCCTGATGGCACTTTCTGCAAATGGGGACAATGAAAAGGCATATATCATGGCAAATGATACGATACAGACCTATTCTGAGGATATGCAGAAAAGCATAGATTCCATGTCGGACAGAATGCAGGAGAATGCAGCAGCGGCAAAGGTATCACAGGCTTCTGTCTACCGGAGTGCAGTCATCATAAGTGGGGTATTTGTGATCATCAGTCTGGTTTCGCTGATTGCTACGATAATCAGTGCACAGAAGTTAGTGATTCGTCCGCTTACGAAAACGCAGAAGGAGATTCGTGGAATCATCACGGATATTGAGAACAGGGAAGGGGATCTGACACGTCGCGTGCCGATGCCGGCGAACCGGGAGGTGGCAGAGGTCGGAAGCGGAATCAATACATTTATGGGAAAGCTTCAGGATATCTTTTCCATCATTTCCAGCAACTCTGAGAAGATGGAATCTGTGGTTACGGAAGTTAGAAACAGTGTTTTAGCTTCGAATAACAGTGTAGCAGATCTGTCTGCTCTGACAGAGGAGCTTTCCGCGACGATGCAGGTGATGTCTACAAATGCAGATACTATCAATACGAATGCAGAATCTGTCCGTAGTGAGGTCGATCAGATGGCAGAGAAGACGATTTCCATGCATGAGTTCACTTCGCAGATGAAAGGGCATGCTGTTGAGATGGAGCAGGCGGCGAAGAAAAATGAGGAGGAGACCGAGAAGAAGGTTAATGAGATTATGACGGTTCTAGAGGCGGCAATCGAGGAGAGCAAGAGTGTGAATCAGGTGAATAATCTGACCGATGATATTTTAAGTATTGCCAGCCAGACAAATCTTTTGTCCCTGAATGCTTCGATTGAGGCGGCGAGGGCAGGAGAAGCCGGGAAGGGCTTTG
>JAFVAA010000555.1 GCA_017476305.1 Lachnospiraceae bacterium | reverse complement strand
GCAAAAGCATCTGCTCTTTCTTTTTGGCACGCCGAAGCGTGCCGTGCCCCCATGTCCAAGGTCTCACCTCCGGCTCGGTCGGTGCTAGGCGCGTGCCACTGGCACGCAGCACCCCATCTTCCGCATGATAAAAAGAAAAAGCAGGTGCAAAAGCATCTGCTCTTTCTTTTTGGCACGCCGAAGCGTGCCGTGCCCCCATGCAAAAGGAACGGCTACGAATGATAGTGATATTGATCTGTTGATTGAAAAAGGAAAGCCTGTTTCGCTAGTTGAATTATCGGGGCTTAGGCTGCAGTTTCAGGAGGAAATGCCGGATAAACAGGTCGGTCTTCTTCATGCACCACTGCCGGATGATACCATATTTGAGATTGGAAAGGAAATGGTGGTATATGAATCATAGGGATTATATTATCGTTGGGAAGTTGATAGAATAAGTGCAGATAGCAGAGGACTTTATAAAAGCAGTGTGCACCAGAAGGTGATGCATTGCTTTTTTATGTGGAAAAAGGGCAGATTTTTATGGATTTCAAGGAAGAGCCGGCAAGGAAAACCGGAAGGAGCTGACAGGCATGGTTTCCATTTACGTACAGGCTCGCTTTTTCATTATCCACGGTCAGTAGATAAATGACGATACCATGTGAAGGGTAAAAAAAACAGCGAAAAACAGAAACCTTGCTTTCCGGGGCGGGCTGCAATATAATTAAGGACAAAAAACAGCAGTATGCTATGGAGGAAATATCATGCGTTTAGATAAGTACCTTTCCGGTCAGGGCTTTGGCACCAGATCCGAAGTAAAAAAGTTAATCAAAAGCGGCGCGGTTTTTATAAATGAAGTTTCTGTATGTGACGCGGGGTTTCAAATTCGTGAGGAGGATTTAGAAAACGGAATATCTGTTTCGGTACAGGGGAAAGAGGTGGGCTATAAGGCGCATAGATACTATATGCTAAATAAGCCGGCGGGATGTCTCACTGCCACGGAGGACGCGCGGGGAAAAACGGTCATGGATTTCCTGCCGCTTTCTGCCCCGGAAAAAAGAAAGCTTTGTCCGGTGGGGCGTCTGGATAAGGATACGGAAGGACTTTTGCTGATTACGGATGACGGTGATTTGGCGCATCGTCTGCTTTCTCCAAAAAGGCATGTGGATAAATGCTATTTTGCTGTGATAGAGGGAATCGTGACGGAGGAGGATGTGGAGAAATTTGCGGAAGGATTGGAACTGTCCTTTCAGGCTCTGCCTGCGAGGTTGAAAATTTTAGAGGTCGATGCGGAGAAAAAGGAAAGCAGGATCGAAGTGACGATACAGGAAGGAAAATATCATCAGGTGAAGCGGATGTTTGGTGCTGTAGGGAAAAAGGTGGTTTATCTGAAACGGATTTCGATGGGAAATCTGGTGCTCGATGAAACGTTAAAGCCGGGGGAGTATCGGGAGCTTCGGAGGGAGGAGGTGGAGCTTTTGGAAGCAGAGTAAATAACATTCGTTTTACTTGTAAGAGAAAGGAAGGAGGTAATATCTCAGGCGATGAAACTGTGCGGATATTTCTGCATAATCACATCTTCGAAAATGAGTGTGTCCGACGTTTTGGAGTCATGCAGAAGAAGTTTATTAGAAAAAACAATGGAAATTCTTTTGAAAATTAAGTGCACTTCTCAAATATCTTCCTTTTATATAAAATAAACAAAATTCAAAAAAGTTCTTGACAAAAATTAGCAATTATGCTATATTCAAAACCATGAAATGAACAACCGGTTGCGCAACCTGAACAAAGGGGTGCGCGGGAAATCAGGCATATCCGAAAAAGGATACAAAAAAGAAAGGGGAGTGGCTTCATTGAGAAAGAAAATGGTGAAAAAATTTGTACAGAGCATGAAGGCAATGGTATTGGTGGGAGCAGTAGTGGCAGGAAGTCTCACGGGAGGTCTGGCTGGTAAAAAAGCGGAAGCAGCGTCCAGCTCGGTATCTGGTGTTTCAGCTATTTCAAATTTATCCAGTGATTTTATCAGAGGTGTGGATATTTCTTCCCTTGCTTCTTTTGAGGATGCCGGCACTTCTTTCTACTATCTTGATGGAACAAAAGGAGATATGTTTGATATTTTATCCGGAGCCGGAGTAAATTATGTTCGTTTGAAAATCTGGAACAACCCTTATGACTCCTCTTCACCGTATAAAGGTTATGGCGGTGGAAACAGTGATTTAAGCAAAGCGAAGACGCTCGGAAAACGTGCGACAGATGCCGGTATGAAGGTATTCATTGATTTCCATTATTCTGATTTCTGGTGCGATCCGGAAAAGCAGTTCGCACCTAAGGAGTGGTCCTCCTATACACTTGCCCAGAAAAAGCAGGCAGTGTATGGTTATACGAAATGGGCACTGGGAGAGCTTTTGGATTATGGAGTAGACGTAGGAATCGTTCAGATCGGAAATGAAACGAATGGTTCTATGTGCGGTGTTGGTGGATTATATGATGGCGTATGGGATTTGAGTTCGGGAGTTGCTGATCTGATGCAGGAAGGGTGCTATGCAGTAGATGATATCAATGCATCGTATGGCAAGTCTATTTTAAAGGCACTTCATTTTACCGATTTAAATGAAAATGGACAGTGGTATGCGAGCTGCTTAAATGCACAGGGCGTCGATTATGATATTTATTCTACTTCTTACTATCCGATGTGGCATGGAACTGCTGCTGATCTGACGACAAATCTGACGACGATTGCAAAGACATACAATAAGAAAGTCATGGTAGCCGAAACAGCATATCCTTACACACTGGATAATCTGGATGATACATCGAATACGGTATCAGAATACTGCATGAATTATACGAATTATTCTGTGAGCGTAGCAGGTCAGGCCGAGGCAGTGAAATCCATCTGCGAAGCTGTGAATAATGTAAACACGAATTATAAATCAGGGTATGGACTTGGGGCATTTTACTGGGAGCCGTCATGGATTCCTACGAGCAGCAGTGCCAGAGGAACTTATGGAACCGGTTGGGCTTCCTCTACATCAGGAAATTTTGAGTTGCTCTATAATTCATCTGTGAACTTTTTCTCTACGACAGATAAAGGTTCTTCCTGGGAAAATATGGCACTGTTTGATACGAATGGTGTAGCGATGAAATCACTTTATGTATTTAATGATATGGCAGGGAAGACCAGCACGACTTCTTCCGGAAGTACTCTGGATGGAACCTACTATATCCGCAGCAAGTTCAGTGGAAAATATCTGAATATCGCAGGTGGTTCTTCTGCAAATAATGCAAACCTGGAGCAGTATAGTTACAGCGGTGGGGTTTCTCAGAAATTCAAGCTGGTTTCTGACGGGAACGGATATTATTCTATCTATACAGGTGCTTCCGGCTATTCAAAAGTATTGGATGTGGCTAAGAAAAGTGCAGCAGATGGGACGAACGTCGCACAGTATACAGCAAATGGAGGAAATAATCAGAAGTTTGAGGTGGTTCAGGTAGCCTCAGGAATATATGCGATTAAGACGAAGATTTCTTCTGGAAAGTCCGGGCTCGATGTATATGGCTGGAGCACGGCAAATGGTGGAAATATTGCTCAGTATAGTTATTGGGGAGGGGACTGCCAGCTGTGGTATTTGGTAAAGGCTGAGTAAGAAACGAAAAAAGTGATAAAAAGACAGATGCAGGGGATATTTGCTTTCCCTGCATCTGTCTTTTTTGTTTTATTTGAAAAGTTCTCACTTGCCCACTTTGTTCTGCCAGAGTTTTGAATTAAATGTGTAAATACACAAAAGGATTTGCTACAAAACGGGTGTTGTCCTTTTGGGAAAAATGAGGGTTGACGGAATAGACCGATTGTGCTATCATAGCTTTACATTGTAAACATGTTTTCATGCGTTTACAAAATTATTTAAGAAAGAGAGGGATCTTATCATGAAGAAAAGAGTGAAACGGGCACTATGTATACTGCTGGCAGGAGCTTTGTTCTTTTTAGGAAATTTAGAATCTGCCACGGCCGCGGAGAACTCAGATGCAGTAAAGGCTGCTTATGACAAAAAGGTAGAGACTTTGAAAAAGAAAGAAAGGTTTAAAGATGGAATCTATACTGCTACCGTAAAAAGTGCAAAAGGGGAAAAAGCACTTTTGGTGACAGATTATGTTTTTGGAGAAGAACCGGGAGTTTTTCATAACAATGCGATAGCGGCATGGATTTATCAGTATGTAGATGGAAAGGTTGTCTATATTGGAAAAATTACATCTACAGGTACCGGCTATCCTCTGTGCCGAAAGGGAAAGTATCTGCTGTCGGGCTATCATCATGAAAGCTATCGGTATGCGATTAAGAACGGAAAGGCGATTATAGAGGAATTGACCGGCTTATATAATGCAGATAAATATGGATATTATACGAAGTATTCCATGAAAAAGAACAAGTGGAAAAAGCTGGAAAGAAAGAGACTGAAAAAATCGGTGGCAGAAGCAATGGATTATTATTCGGATGGCAATTTTATAGGAACGCCGATTTCTTTTCAGAAAAGGTAGAGGGGACGATAAATATCAGAAAAAAGTAAGAAAGTTTTAAAAAGAGTATGATATACTAAAAAAGTGTCATGCTCTTTTTGTGTTTGAGCTTGAAAATGGATGAGAGGAAGGTTGGAAATGGAAGGACAAATTTTGATTGTAGATGATGAAAAAGAGATTACGGATTTACTGGAGGTCTATCTGAAAAATGAGGGGTTTCTGGTGCACAAATTTTATCGGGCAGAAAAGGTGATGCGTTGTATCGAAGAAAACGAAATTGATTTAGCGATTTTAGATGTGATGCTGCCGGATGAGGATGGGTTTTCTTTATGCAGGAGGATTAGAGAGCACTACTTTTTCCCAATCCTTATGCTGACGGCAAAGGTGGCAGACACGGATAAGATTCAGGGAATCACGATGGGGGCAGATGATTATGTGACAAAGCCGTTTAATCCTTTGGAGGTAGTGGCAAGGGTAAAGGGACAGCTCCGGCGGGTAAAAAACTATGATAAAAAGGAGCGGGATGGGGAGTACCGGATCCGTGGTCTGGAGCTTTTGGAGAAGGAGCACCGGTGCAGGCTCTATGAGGAAACGATTGACCTGACTCCGATTGAATTTTCGATTTTGCTCTATCTGTGTCGGCATGCCGGAGAGGTGGTTTCCTCAGAGGAATTATTCGAAAGAGTCTGGGGAGAAAAATATCTGGATAATAACAATACCGTCATGGCACATATTGCAAGACTTCGTGACAAGCTGCATGAAAATTCGAGAAAGCCGGAGTATATAAAAACGGTGTGGGGTGTCGGATATAAAATGGAGAAATAGCACAAAGATTGAGAAGGAAGGATATGGAGGGGATGCATATGGAACATACAGAAAGGCACAGAATCAGTCGTGGGGTATATCGCAGCCTGATGCTGTCATTTTGCCGGACATTAGGGATTTATATCGGAAGTATCGTGGTGCTCGCACTGGGAGCCTATACTGTTTTGCGTATGCAGGTCTGGTATGCGTGGGATCCGGTTTATCCCGTGCTGCACTGGCTGCATAAAAATATTGCCGGCTTTTTGATTTTCCTGACCTTTATAGGGGTGATTTTTATTTCCTGCTTTTCCTTTTACCGGATTGCGAAGCTGATGGAGGAGATGACGGGGGCGGTGGACATGGTCTACAAAGGGACATCTGAGGAGCTTGTGACACTTCCCGAATCCTTACGGGAGGTCGAGATGCAGTTAAATCAGATCATGCTGGCCGGAAAGGAAAACAGGAATCAGATGGAGCAGCTGCAAAGGCAGAAAAACGATCTAATCATGTATATGGCGCATGATTTGAAAACACCACTTACCTCTGTTATTGGCTATCTTACATTACTAACGGATGAGAAGGAAATTTCGGAAAAGACGAGGCTGAATTATTTAGAAATTGCACTTCAAAAATCATACCGTTTGGAGGATTTGATCAATGAATTTTTTGATATTACCCGAATCGGATATTCGGATATTATTTTGTCAAAGGCAAGTGTCAATCTTTCCAGAATGCTGGAGCAGATTTTATACGAATTCAAGCCGGTATTTGAGCAGAAGGGGCTTCGCTATAAACTGGACTGTACACCGGAAATTATGGCAAATATTGATGTGGAGCAGATGCAGAGGGTTTTTGATAATTTATTAAAAAATATAGTAAATTACAGTTATCCGGAAACGGAGGTGGAGGTTTTTCTTCAGATAGAAAATGAAACGATATGCTGTACTATGGTAAATCATGGGGAAACGATACCAAAGGAAAAGCTGTCTCATATCTTTGAGCAGTTTTACCGGATGGATAGTGCCAGGGAGAGTCAGACCGGAGGAAGCGGTCTGGGACTTGCGATTGTGAAACGGATTGTAGAACTGCATGGTGGGAGCATTTCCTGCGAAAGTGAGGATGAGAGGATTCGGTTCCTCTTGCGGCTGCCTATCGGATAGAATAATAGAAAAAAGTAAGAAAATCGTAAGAATTCTATCATAAAAAACAAAAGAAAAAAATTTCAAAACAAATTATACTCGTATCATAGAGCGGGAAGGTGGCAGCATGTATTCCTGCCTACACACCGGAGAATGGCTGAAAGCGATATTAAGTTCAGTACGTTTCAGAGAGAGGAGATGATTTGTTTTGGAATACTATTATCATCAGGGGCAGGAGGGATATCATAATCCTCCGGTTCGCCCGGAGAGGGCCGGCAGCAGAGGAGTCAGGGAACGAAGGAGAAAAAGAAGAGCAGGGAGAAGAAGCAGGAGAAGGATTTTTCTGGTGCTGTTTCTTTTCATTCTGCTGGGGACTATCGGAAATCATGTGTTTGGAGGAATTTTTTCCAAAGCAATCGCTCATTCCTCCCTTGGCTCTTTTTTAACTAAGAAAGAGAATACTCTGACAGGAAAAGGAATTCCCGAGTCTCTGGTAAAGCTTGCAAAAAATAACCCGGAGGCATTTTCCTTTGTCGAGAGCTATCCGGAAAATCATGCGAAAGATTTTGTTATCGACCTTTCACATGATTTGGCAGGGGGGAAAAGGATTCCGCTTTTTATACAGTGGGACAAACGGTGGGGATATCGCAAATATGGCGGGGACTATTTTGCACTGAATGGCTGTGGACCGACCTGCCTTAGCATGGTGTACTGCGGTCTTACCGGAGATACCGAGTGGAATCCGTACCGGGTGGCGAAGCTGGCAGAGGAGAGAGGGTACTATGTAGAGGGAGAAGGGACCTCCTGGGAGCTTATGCGTGGAGGTGCAGAGGAAATCGGACTTAAGGAAAGCGAGATGGTATTTGAGCGGTCGCACATTTTACAGACGCTTACGGAGGGGAAACCGATCATCTGTGCGATGCGGAAGGGAGATTTTACATCGGCAGGACATTTTATCGTACTGACCGGGGTATCCGAGGATGGCAGGATTTTTGTGAACGATCCGAATAGCAGAAAACGGAGCGAAAAGCTTTGGGAGCTTGACAGACTGATGGAGCAGATGAAAAATTTGTGGTGCTATGAGGTCAGGGAGTGAACCCGGAGCTGCCTGTGTGTTATCTGAAAGAAATTATAAATATTTAACGCAAACTTCCCACGTCAAATCAGGGCATATCGCCTGTATAAATGCAGGCTGAGAGATATACCTGTCTGGTCAGCGGTATTGTTTTTTTCATTAATATGGAGACAGGACTGTGAGAGGGAATATAAGGGGAGTATTATAGCGAATAAAATCAGAGATTTCGCTGATTATAATTTTTTAAAATTCACGAACACTAATGTAAAGTATGGAAGGATGGAATCAGCACGATAAGAGGGCTCCCAGACTATTTGGACAGTGGGATGGAAAAGAAAAAATGGGGAAAAGCACAGACACGCTCCGCTCTGCATAATATATAAGGATATCGAAAATTGGCATATGGGTGCAAGGACAGTATTGCATGGTATGTCAGGAGGACGATCGGAACCAATGCGTGCTTTTCCAAAACCTTTGAGCGCGAAAGAGGAAAAGGAATGTCTGGCAAGATTTTTTTCCGGAGACAGGGAAGCCAGGGCAGAGCTGATTGAAAGAAATCTGCGATTGGTGGCATATATTGCGAAGAAATATAATACGGGTGACAAGGATTTAGAGGATTTGATTTCGATAGGAACCATTGGACTCATAAAGGGAATCGATACGTTTGATGAGTCAAAAAATATCAGGCTGGCGACATATGCGGCGAGATGCATTGATAAACGAATACAACACATTGACGACATTGTATGATACTCTGGCGACATTATGCAAGCCTTTTTTAGTGTCTGTTGGTGTGGGAGAATCCCGGTACTGGTTTGAGAGGGAGGAGTATCTTGAAAGCCGGTTAGAGGGGCTTGATATGCGGGAGATGGTCTGGCGAATCAGGTAATACCGGATTCAGAAAAGACTGAACTGCAGGCAGATGGGTGAAAAGATCGGCATGAAACATCCGGGCAATTATGCAAGAGTGTATGAAAATTTCGACCATCCTTCAGAAAATCTGGAGATGATGAAGAAAATCTGTGGGGTGCTTGAAGTAGTGGAAGAAAAGGCCGGGACAGGATAAAGTGTTCCGGTCTTTTCTGTGAAAAAAACTCTTGAAATAGAATGAAAACAAGTATATCATGCATATAAAAGGAGGATAATGAGTGTAAATGGAGAAAAAATCGGAGGTGAAAAACGGGGGATTGGAGGGAGCGATGCCGGAGCCGTATGCGGATTGAACCCGTATGTTTCCGCGATGGATGTCTATTATGACAAGAGAAGCGGTACGGTAGATTCTGAGGAGCGTGACAATGAATCCATGCGGCTCGGGAGAGACTTAGAGGATTATGTCGCAAAGCGTTTCTGTGAAGACACCGGATTCAAAGTAATACGGAGCCACAAGCTGTACCAGCATGAGGAATACCCGTTCATGCAAAGCATTGAAAATGCGTTGCTGATTGTGGACCGCCTGCTCGTGGGGCACGGAGAGGACGGGATCATCGGGCTGGAGTGCAAGACGGCAAGCCCGTTCAGCATGGACAAGTGGAAGGAAGGGAA
Source organism: Lachnospiraceae bacterium (assembly GCA_017476305.1). GTDB lineage: Bacteria > Bacillota > Clostridia > Lachnospirales > Lachnospiraceae > Butyribacter. The sequence continues at coordinate 4,980 of JAFVAA010000555.1, read as the reverse complement.
CATCCCGGCGCATTATCTGGCGCAGTGCCACCATTACATGGCAGTACTCGGGGCGAAGGCATGGTACATCGCAGTCATCATCTACGGAAGGGAATTCAAGTGGATACGGATCGAACGGGATGAAGACATCATCCGTGACCTGGTCCGGATCGAAAAGGATTTCCGGGAGGGCATGTCATGGCAGGGAAGATCCTTGAGCCGGACGGGAGCGAGGCGGCAGGGAACTTCATCAACCGTTACTTTAAGGACAGTAAGGAAACAGCTTCCTTATTTCTGGAAGCTGACCAGACGGAAAAGCTGAGGAAGAGACAGGAGCTTCAGGAGAGCATCGACAGGCTCATGACAGAAAAAAATAAGATCGCGCAGGAAGTAAAGCTCTATCTCGGGTAAGCAGAGCGTGCCGAAAATGAGGAGTTCTATGTGACAAACATACCAGAGGTATGCAACATACCTATGGTATGTTGGAAGAACCATCACGAGCAGCCGGGTAGATGCAAAACGCCTGAAGGAAGAAAAACCGGAGGTCTATCAGGAGTTCTGCAGAGAGGTAAAGAGCCGGAGGTTCGAAGTAAAGGCAGCGTAACCCCCTTTATATATTGTCTGTGGGTACAAAGAAAGTGCTTGCATAAATGTAGGAAGGGGACTTATAATAGGTCTATAAAAGGATTGTCAGAAAGGATGTGATGATATGGCACCTGCAGAAGTGATGGTTCATGACCTGCTAAAGAATCTGGAGGAAGAGGATTATAATGCTGCGATCAGTTTTATCCGTTACCTGTCTGACAGCAGGAAAAAGGACAGACAGCAGAAAGACCGAAGAATTTTTGAAGAGATAAATGGCATGTTTGAAAAGGATAAGGGATGGGAAAGTGAAGAAGCAATGCTCCGGGACATGGCAGAGTTCAGAAAGGAACGGATGGGAATATGAGGATTATGCTTGATACGAATGTACTGATTTCAGCGTTTGTTTTTGGAGGACCTACGAAAGAACTGCTGTTAAAGCTTTTGTCAAAAGACTATGAGCTGTATGTGTCAGATTATGTTGACCGGGAATTCAGGGAAAAGTTAGAACTGAAGTGGACGGAGAAAGGAAAAAAGGTCTATAATCTGTACCGTCAGTTATCATTCTGCTTTTGCGAGAGCACTACAGAGCAGTCAGGGGAACTCAGGGATGTCAAGGATATCCCGGTGCTGAGTGATGCGCTTTATCACAGAGCAGACATCATTTTGTCTGGTGACAAGGATTTTCTGGAAGCTGGACTGACACATCCGATGGTCTATTCTCCGTCAATGATGAGGGAGTATATGGAGTACAGGGAGAAAGGGAACTCCGGTCTTCTCCCGGAAGATTTTGGTGATGGCTGAATGGAAGAAATTAGTTTCAGGAGCAGAGAATAGGTGTTTCGGATATTGAAGATCCGGGATGCCTTATTTTATTTGGAAAGCACGGGTACGGAAAGCAGATGCAGTCAGGACGTGCCTTTTTTCATACAAAAAAATAAACGGAGGGTTTTACATGGATTTTAAGGAAGAGCTGGCAAGGAAGGCGGAACGGACAGAGAAGAGAGCTGCCGTATAGGGAAAAGAAGAGACAGGAGATACAGGACCGGGGAAAGCTGCAGTCCCGGAAAATACAGAAGGGACGACAGAGGAAGCGGGAGTCGTCCGTCTTCTGAAGCCCTCAGAGATCAAGTACAGGATCGGAGTGATAAAGGAGAACGGCCTCAGCCTCCTCTTATATAAGGATGCCATGGTGGAACAGAGGATATTAGACGAGACCTTCGGGATGTTCGGCTGGCAGAGGAGCCATGAGGCCATTGAAGGGAACCTCTACTGCACGGTGTCCGTGCTCGACCGGGCTTCCGGGATGTGGATAGCCAAGCAGGACGTCGGCACCATGGGCTCTGCGGAAAAGGAAAAATCGCAGGCCTCGGACAGCTTCAAGAGAGCATGCTTTAACTGGGGCATTGGCAGGGAGCTGTATTCGGCACCGTTCATCTGGATACCGGGGGAAAAGGCAGGGAGCAAGCTTATAAAGGCACAGAAGCTCGGAGTGATGATACTGACGGAGGAAGCTTTTGAGGAGATGATCGCATGAGGAATTGAAAGAAGCAGCGGAAAGGAGCATAGATGTATGTTCCTGTATTATGTACCATGCTGCATTCTCCCGTATACCTGATATGTCCGCTAAAAAGTTCGTGAATGAAAATTTTTAGAGCAGGGCTTTGGGATTTATGGGACATTGGAAGAAAGGGCAGATGATGTAAAAAGGATTGGATATGACAAAACGAAAAACATATGTTCTATGTGCGAGGGAAAACTTTTGGACACCTGAAGTGATAAGATGGAGATATCAAAAAATCTGCTGGAGGGAGGAGGAACATGTTCTGCAGATTATTATTCTGGCTGAGGTGGAAAAAGGACTGTCATGGCTGCTGTTTAAAGTGTGTCCATTTCAAAGAATGCAGTTCAGACAAGCTCTGGTGATATCAAAAGTGTTTATGAGGAGGAAGGAATGGGTTATGTTCTAAAAAAAGGAAATCACAGAAGAAAAGGCATGACTTTTCTCTGCCATCAGAATAAAATAGTAGCAGATAGTGTAAAAACATAATACAAGGGAGGAAGTGCATATGGGTGGAGCAGCAAGCCAGAAATTAAGATTGACTTATCTGATACGGATACTACAGAAGAAAACGGATGAGGAGCATGGAATGACGATGTCCGGACTTTTGAAAGAATTAGAAGCTTATGGAGTGCGGGCAACCAGAAAGACTATTTATGACGATATCGAGCTTCTGCGGCAGATTGGCATAGATATCATCGGAGTGCAGGAGGGGCAGAGCTACTACTATTACATGGGGAGCAGGGAGTTTGAGCTTGCAGAATTAAAACTTTTAGTGGATTCCGTGCAGTCTGCTAAATTCATTACGGAAAAGAAATCTAATGAACTGATCCGGAAAATAGAATCCCTGACTAGTGAACATAACGCAAAGCAGCTGGAGCGGCAGGTCTATGTTTCAGGGAGAATCAAGGCAGATAATGAGAGCATCTATTACAATGTGGATAAAATACACGCAGCGATTGCAGAGGGTGTAAAAATCTGTTTCCAGTATTTCCGGTGGACCGTGGAGAAAAAGCAGGAACTGCGGCATCGTGGAAAGATCTACTGCATCAGCCCATGGGCACTTTCATGGGATGATGAGAATTATTATCTGGTGGGGTATGATACGGAGGCAGACCAGATCAAGCATTACCGGGTGGATAAAATGCTGCATCTAGAACTTTCACCCTATAAGAGAGAGGGAAAAGAACTTTTTTACCAGTTTGACATGGCAGCCTATGCCAAAAAGACCTTTGGAATGTTTTCCGGAAAAGAGCAGAAGGTAAAACTCCGGTTCATCAATGAACTGGCAGGGGTGGTCATAGACCGGTTTGGAAAGGATGTCACGATGTTCCGGACTGATGAAGAACATTTTATGGTTTTAGTAGATGTGGCAGTCAGCAGGCAGTTCTTAGGCTGGCTGATCGCACTAGGGGATGGGGTGACGGTCATGGAGCCTGAAAATGTGGTGGAGGAAATGCGGGAGATTGGAAAGGGACTTTTGGAAAAGTATCAGTAAAGGTAATACCGAATATGGAAAAGAAAATCCGGAACTGAAACAGTATTCCATGTGCTAGGGTAGGAGGAAAAATGCGAAAGATATATGAGCAGAAAGAGCGTAAGGATCTGTTGAAAGAATACAATTTTATTAATAATCTGCAGGATGTGACGGACAAAGAGACATTGCTGCAGATGCTTCGGGCAGAGAAAGACAGATTATTGGCTGAAATAGAAATGATGGAGGAGCGGGAACGGGAGGAATGTGGTGGGGAGTATGATCTGTCCCGTATTTTAGTTCCGGTTATTTATGAAGACGAAAGGATTCTGTTGCGTAGACCAGAGTCGGTGGATCGGGAGCCTTTTCTCCATGTGAAACGTCAGTATGCTTTTTCGAAGGCGATGTTTCAGAGGGAGAGCTATCAGGATGACCTTTGGGAAGAACAAATTTCAGAAGGGAGTCTGTATTATTCGATCATAGGTAGGAAGAATGGTCATTATATCGGATACTGTGGGGTGAAAAACTTAAAAAAGAAAGTCTGGGAAATTGCGATTGAGCTGGACGGAAAATACTGCCATCAGGGATATGGTTTTTTGGCACCAGGAAAATATCTGGAAAATCTGTCAGAGCTTTCTGGAAGGCGTGAATTTGCAAGTAGGGTGGAGACAGATAACATCGCATCACAGAAATTGATGGAGGAACTAGGATTTCAACCATACGGACTTGCAGAGTTTTTACTCTATAGTGAAGAAGATAAGAGGGAAGCGGAAGAAGAATATCTGCATCTTTTGGATGAAAGATATGAGAAACTGGCGGGGAAATTTCATGTAGAGCCAAGAAAGCTTTTGAGCCATGTATTGGAATACAGGCTGTGCAAGTAAGCAGAAAGTGTTCAGACGATGCTGGTTCAGACGTATGGAAATCCGGAGAGGACTTCTATCGTGCAGATGCGTAAATGAAATGCTTTACTACACAGCTGTAGGGGAGGAAAATTTATGAAGGATATGCAAAGAAAAACACAAGTATTCAGTTTGCGTGATAAAATCATTATCATCATGGCAGTAGCAGGATGGATCTGCTTTCTCATGCGCTGTTCCGAAAAGCCTGATCAGGGGAAAGAAATGAGCCTTGCTGCGCAGTATGATACTGAAAATACGGATGTTCATACCACGCGGGATTTCAGTGCTTCCAGATGCAGCCTGGAGGATTGTTACAGGGACAGAGCAGAGGGCAGCCGGTACTGTGAAGAACATACCTGTGCGAAAGCAGGATGCTATGGCCTGTGTAGTGAGAATGGCTCAGAGTTCTGCAACAAGCATGCAGAAGAATCTTATCAGGAAGACGGATACAGTACATGTATGACGGCAGGTTGCTATAAAAG
>JAFVAA010000554.1 GCA_017476305.1 Lachnospiraceae bacterium | reverse complement strand
GTTTGAGTTAATAACATAATTAATACAGATACCCTCCAAAGTACTTTTCAAATACAGCGATATGTGGTAATATATTCTTAATATCTGCATTGAACTATCTTGCAAATCAGATATCAAAACGGCTCCGTGATTTTTGTAAATCAGATTCTGGACAGAGAGCCAAATTATGATTACATACGTAAAATTGCACCGGAATTGCAGATTGATGCGGATAAGCTTTCAGAAGCAGCTGAAAGAATTGATATCGTACCGGAACAAAATATATCACTGAGGATCAGTCCGCTTCGACAGAGGAGCTGTATGCTACCGTGCAGGATTCTGTTCAGCTGGCAGAAAGCATACGGGAATTGTTTGCTCAGTAGGGCTCAGTATGTTGATTGCCGATAGGATATCCGAAATGAGGGAAGTGTATTTTATGGATGCAGGATTTGAACCAAAAAGGAACACACATTTGAATACATCACAGATCGATACTGTTTTTGATACAATGAGTGATGGTGTCATGACTCTTCGCACAGATGGCACCATTACTTATGCAAACCTCTCCTTCCATCACATTTTCAGGCTTTCCGAAAACACTGATTTAACCGGGAAATCATTTGAACATATTTTTTTGAAAAATAAAAAGAATAAAACATTTCAAAAGTTTTATGATGCGTTAATGGAAGGAACCTTAGAACGGGAAGAAACCCATTTAAGTTATTATACGGCAGACGGGGAAAAAATATCGCTGCTCATACAGATAACTGCCCGAAATCCGCATTCCCCCTCTTCTGAAATCATGCTGTTAGTAAAAGACCGGTCCGTACATATCACATTAAAGCAAAGGGACAGGGACTGTGCTTTCATTTTTTCCGGACTCATCATCTGCATTACCCTCTACCTGATGACATGGAGCTGCATCCGGTTCACCCTGAATATTCATCTGCGGACAGCAGTGTATACGGTCATGATTGAAACCATTGCCTTTTTCCTGTTTTTGGAGATCATATTTTTGACCAGTTTTTCCTTAAAGGATCTGGGACTTTTGCCAAATTCACGAACCTTCTTAAAGAACCTGAAGGAAACAATATTTGTCATCATCATTTACAGCCTGATCATGGTGCTTTTAAACAGTATCCTGTTTTTGACAGGAAATAATGTAAAAAGCCGCTTTATCGGCGGCTCCCCTGCCGGAGCCCTGAATTATCTGATGACTGCATTTATTCAGGAATTTTTAGCCAGAGGTGTCATCCAGAACTGTATCAAGGTTTTGGTAAAAATAAAATACCAGAAATTTTTCTGTGTCCTTTTGACCTCCCTGCTCTTTTCCCTGATGCACATGCCTTTTGGCTTCATTTTTATGATGGGGGCATTTTTACTCAGTCTGATTTTAGGATATATCTATGAAAGGCAGAAAAATTTATGGGGATGCTTTCTTCTTCACTGGACCTGTGGCTATTTGACCATGTGTATGTTTTTTTAAACCTGGCAAAACCTATAAAACCGGACATATGTCCAAGTACCAGGAACTGTGCGAAATTAAATTCAGGAATTGTCCTTAAAGTACCAGGGGTATATTGCGATCATTCGCATAAAAGCCGGCATCTGCACATATAACTGTAGAAATAGCCGTGTCGCATTATGGGGGATTCCTATGGAAAATATTAAAATCGATCAGGCACTTCAGCTCGCCCTGGAGCTTCCGGAGGCGGAACGGGCAGAAAGTGCCTTTTTAAATTACGGCTTCGAAACCGGTACAGACTCTTTACAGATCATCGTAAGACACACCGGAAGCATCCTGTCTCTGGAAGAGGAATTACCCTTTACACAGGTAACAGAACTTCTAAACGGATATGCCATTATCACCACCAGACAGGAAAATATCGAACAGATTTCTTTACGCCCGGAAATCATTTATATCGAAAAACCAAAAAAACTTTTTTTTCATCTGCAGGACAGCAGAACTGCCTCCTGTCTTACCGGAGTTCAGAAAAGCAGATATTCTACAGAGATAGATTCATCCACTGATTACGGGCTCTCCGGCTTCGGCACCATGATCGGCATCATTGATTCCGGGATTGATTACCGACATCCCGCCTTTCTTTCTGAGGATGGAGAAAGCCGGATCGCATTCCTCTGGAATCAGGCAGCAGACAGAGAGGAATCCTATGGACGCATTCCTGCAGGCTATGGCTTTGGTGCGCAGTACACAAAGGATACCATTACCGCTGCCCTTTCAGATGATACTCTGATTCCGGATATGGACACAGGCAGCGGACACGGAACCGCAGTCG
>JAFVAA010000553.1 GCA_017476305.1 Lachnospiraceae bacterium | reverse complement strand
TATACATCGCAAAAATGCGTCTGAACAGGAAAATGCATACAGTAGATGATGCGGATGTGGAGCTCATCATACAGAATATGTTTTCCATAGCAAAAATATTGGGGATGAAGATGTTTGACTATGGACAGCAGGCTGCGCAAAAGGGGAATGGGGAGGAGCAGACAGAGTTCTGTACCAGACAATCAAAATGATCTGGCGATGGAAAAATTGTTTTTATTGAAAATCAGGGAGGGATGTAATACAATAGCTTTTGTAGAATTGTGTCAGCCGTGCATGGTATGGGAGAGGCTGGAGATTCTGGCTGTGCAGCAGACCGAAAGAAAGGGAAGGAAATTTGACATGACGCATTATAAAGAACTGTTTCACAGTTCTTCCACAGATTATCGTGAACCTGGCAGTAGAGGACCATACGGATACAGAGATGTTAAAGGAGTTCGCAGAGGAGCTCCGGGAGTTCTTTGAGGAAAAACAGAAAGAGCATGGGAACATCAAAGAAGTGTCGGTGAAAGTCAATTAGAAATACAGTCTGGCAGACGGTTAAAAGCATAGTGTCATCTGCTGGTCGTCAGGCAGCACTTTCTCCATGACCATATCCTTCATGGCATAGGGAAGCATGGAGGCAGGATCCGATGCGGGATCGATCCAGTCTTCTATTTTTTCTTCCGGCAGAAGAAAGGGCATCCGGTCATGGATATCCTGCAGGGAATCTGCCGGTTCCTTTGTGAGTATGACAAATACGGGATATCCGTTCTCTATGCGGTACAGGCCGCATAACCATATGGATGTTACGTCTTTTGGCTGGATCGCATATTTATCCCCTGTTTTTGTCCTGCCGTCTGTACTTTTGTAATGCTGCCATTCAAAGTACCAGGAGGCAGGGATGATGCACCGGTAAGAACGCCAGGATTCCTGAAAGGTCGGTTTTATGGCTGCTGTTTCCACTCTTGCGTTGAAGAGTGTGGTCTTATGCACCGGACCAGAAAATCCCCACCGCATGGGAAATACGGACATCCTGCCGTTCTTGTCGGGAGCTATGACGGGTACGATATCCATGGGACGGATCTCCCCGCTCGTTCTGACCGGCCTGCCATAATGATCCCTGAAGCGGGCGGCCAGGGAGGAAACGGAAACTGCTTCTATGATCTTTTTTAGCTCAGGGGCATCTTTTTCTATGAAATATCTCGTACACATATCGTTCATCTCCTTTTTCCTAGATTGTTCTTTCGGAAACATCATGTCTTGCTGGCATCAGCTCTATGATATAGTATCTTCTGTTTCACAGTCAATATCCAAAATATCATCAAAAGAGATCCAGATATCATTGATCTTTATCTTCCGGCAGATTTCGTCTATCCCGAAGACAGTGCCGGATATTTTCTTACAGGTCCCGTAAGCATCACTGGCAGGTTGGTCCGGAGCTTCCAGGGGTATGAAACAGGTGATGGCAGCCTGGATCTGGTTCTCCCTGGCAGTCCTTCCATTTTTTGTAAGTTCTTTTAACCGGAAGAGGATCCGGTCTATTTTTTCCGTCTCTGCTTCCGAAAGCTCACGCCTTTTTTCGTATAGGACATCCTTTTCGGTGATGGCTTCGTGGAAGCCTTTCAGGGCATCGAAGGGGGCAAAGATCTTTGCCCGTCTGGACAGCTCCATGTGTGGATGCCGGATGGAAAAAGGATCATATTTCGGATGGACGGGCTTTCCCTTTTCTAATATCTTTCCGTACTTGAAAACGGAAGAATCCCTGCTCTTTTTTTCACTCATTTCACCGCCTCCGTTCTGTTATCGGTTGCCGGTATAAGAAGATCAGGAAACCAGATGGTCAGGCTTTATGCCCGCCTATCTGGAGGTTCCGTTCCATGGCCGTCGCGCCATCTAAAAGATCCGTTCCCCGAACCAGTGCATTTGCCCCATATCTGGTACGGATCTCCGGCATGGCGGCCTGCAGCATCTTTTCGCGTTCCAATGCATGGTAATCCGTGAAAAGATTTAATTGACAGATGCCGCTGTCCGGAGCCGTTTCTGCAGCGCATACGCCAAGCCTCCGGTACAGGAGCCTGTGGTCGGTCTTCCGGTCGAAGTCCGAAACTAAGAGTGCCGTGATCTCTTTTGGTGAGTTCGTGGCAGAATGTGTCCTTACCGTCCCACCGGCATGGGACGGGTGGAGCCTTCCGTAATAGTCCATGGACAGGGAGCCGTCATAAAAGGGGCAGTATTCTAAGCTTTTATAGTCATAGCCGGTCCACCAGGTAAATACTCCGGATACCAGGTTCTTCCGGTACAGGTCAGAGCAGAGGAGGTCTGCCATTTCCTGAAAGACGATCCTTGCCTCTGTGTACCGGTACGGGCGGGGGAGCACCTGGCCATTCGAAAGGGAATGGCTGCCGCTCTTATAGTTCTTGATATCGCACATCCTTACCGGTTCGATGCCCCAGGCATGGTCGATTAAGATTTCTGCATCGATCCCGAACGTATGGTAGAACCATTCCTCGTCCCACTGTGTCCTCTCAGCGATATCGCCCATGGTGAACATCTGGTTCTGTTCCAGCCGCCCTGCTTTTCCGTTCCCGATCTGCCAGAAGTCCGTCAGCGGCCGGTGGTCCCAGAGGAGATAACGGTAGGATTCCTCCGTAAGCTCTGCGATCCGTACACCGTCCTTATCTGCTTCTGCCTTTTTTGCCAGGATATCCATGGCGACTTTCGCGAGGTACAGATTCGTGCCAATCCCCACAGTGGCGGTGATCCCTGTGGTCTTTAATACATCCCGTATCATGGTCATGGCCATGGCATGCGCAGACGGGAATAGAGAGCTTTCTCCTTTTTTCCTGTAAAGGTGAAGGTATGGAGTGCAGTCTATGAAACATTCATCTATGCTGTATACATGGATATCCTCCAGAGCGGCATATTTCAGGTAGATGGAGTAGATCAGGGCAGAGATCTTTTCATATTCTGCCATGCGTGGGACGGCTGTGATATATTCGATACGGGTATGGTGCGTGGCTTCATACCGCCTGATTGCCTGCTTTGCTTCAAAGAGCCTGGGTCTGGAGGGTATTCCGATGGCTTTTAATGCCGGGGAGACTGCAAGGCATATGGTCTGGTCAGACCTTGTTTCATCTGCCACGAGAAGGTTCGCCCTTAACGGATCGAGCCCTCTGTGCACGCACTCTACGGAGGCATAGTAGCTCTTTAAGTCTACTGCGATATAGATACGCCTGTCTCATTTGCTGATAATTTTTCTGCATCTGTTCCTGCATGGTCTGATATAGTATCCGGCATGATTCCTGCCCCCTTACTGATCTTTCTATGATGTAAATTGATTATAGAACATTTGTTCGATACAGTCAACAGGAAAGTATTGGAATAAATTTTTTTATTCTGGAACAGGTGGAGATCCTGCCTGGTTTCCGGCTTTTTCCGGGTGTGGCACAAACCTGGCACAAAATTGGCACTGCCGAGCCGATGACACGGAAAACTGGATATGTTAATATGGTACTGGTGCAAAGTGGGCATCCGGATACTGATCTCCGGAATGCCTGTTTTTTTGTCCTTAAATTTATGGTGAAGGAGGAAAAAGGGATATGAAATTTTGTCCATATTGTGGGACAGAGGTGGTTTCAGGAGGCAGCCGGTACTGCAACGCACCGGAGGTGCGTTTGGAATGCGGAAAGGAACTGCCTGTAAAAGAGGCAGTGGCAGAGCAGAAAAAAGGTGAGGAAAATAAAAAATTGCAGCAGGGGCATCATGGCAGGGAAAAGCTTCCAGACAGGAGAACAAAGATGCAGGAGAAAAAGAAGGAAGAAAGGACAGGGAGGGCAGAAATACCGGAACGAAAGCCGTATCCGGACGGAGATGGCTATGACGGCTACTACGATGACATCCTTCCCATAGATGAAGGACATGACAGTGAGGGGCTGGACAGGGAGCTGGTGCGGAAGATCCTCCTTCTGCTCGCGGCAGTCCTTCTCATCATAGGGATGTGCGTGGCACTGATGTATGTGGTATAGGAGCAGGAAAAAGTTTTAGAAAAAGTCTGCAGATCCGGTTGCAAAAAGGGGTGTCCCGTCGTGTAATCCTATTGAATGACCAATACGGAGGGATGGAAAAGGGAAATGGGGTGTTCAGCAAAAGGAAGAAAACGGAGCAGAAAGGAGAAGTGATGAAAATGGTGTATCTGTCAAAGGGGTATCTCAAGGCCCGTTCCGGGAAGGATGAAGCGTTTCTGATCCGGGCAGGGAAGGAATACCGCCTGCATGGATTCCAGGCGGTGATGTGGATGAAGGTGAAATATGGGTTCTGTGAAACGGATTCGGAAGCAGGGATCCGGGCAGTGGCAGGGCTTCGGGACATGGGGCTTGTGGAGGCCGAGGAAAGAGCAGACGGTCTGGCAGAGTTCCGTATCCTTACAAGGTGCGTCTGTGATCCGGTAAAAAGGAGGGCAGGGAACAGGAGCAGTGCGAGGTTAGATGAAAAGGAGAGGCAGGTCATGACATGGATCAGAAAAGCAGGGATCCATCTGTCCGTGGCAGAGCTCGTGTTCCTGTCCGAGCTCGGGGTGTGGCCGGAGAAAGAGTTCCTGCATGACAGGCACAGGCAGAAGTTAGTGGAGACGCTGTACCTTCTGGATGATGTGGGGGACAGCCGCCTGGAGGACCGGATGGAAAGAGCAGCGAGCCGGGATGAGGTGGTCTCTACACTGATGTCACTGTTAAAGAAAAGACAGATCTTGATCACATGAGGAGGAGAGGGATGAAGGAAGCATATAGGAAACTGCCGGAAG
>JAFVAA010000552.1 GCA_017476305.1 Lachnospiraceae bacterium | reverse complement strand
TTTTTGTAAAGGAGGATGACGATGGAGGATACAAAGTTATCAGCAGAGGAGATCGAGCAGGTCATATCGCAGTTTGAGCAGGAAAAGTATAATAAGCCCACACTAGACCTTGTAAGAGAAGATCTGGAGTTTGGTCTTTCCAAAAAGCAGATTGAGATGTATAAGAGCAAGAAGCTCCGCTATGAGCATAGGAGGGCGATTTCAAATGCCATGCGTCAGGGGATTCCTGATGATGTGGTCGTGAGGTTTTCCGGTGGCAGGTACACAGAGCAGCAGATAGCCATTTTTACGGATGAATTCATAGAGGGGTTTGGAGCAGATAAGCTCTTTGAAATCATGGATTCTACTCAGTCCGGTTATGACATGAAGGAGGCTTGCGGCAAGGTCAAAGGCAAACTGTCCAATACAAAGGAGAAAAAGGAAGAGCCGGAGCCTGAGAAATCTTTAGAGGAAGATATTGCGGATGAAAAAGCAGGAGAGGATAAAAAACTGGATGCTTCTGTGACCGGCATCAGCGGTCAGGATTTTATGGAGACTATGAAGATGATGATGGACACATTCTCAAATACCGTGCAGATGCAGTTTGACCGCATGGACAAGAGAGATGAGGAGTTTAGAAAATCATCACTTGACAAGGAAGCAGAGAGGATGCTCAATGAAAGGATTACCAATCTTGAGAGCCAGCTTGCCGATTCTAAAAAAGACTTGTCTGCCGCTTCGGGTGTGGTAAACGAGAAAGAGCAGATCATACGCAGTCTGCAGAGTGATTTAGAGGATAAGGATAAATCCATACAGGAGTCCTTATCCCAAAAGGATGCAGAGATAAAAAAATTACGGGAGGAGATGGAGCAGATGAAATCAGGGAATATTCCTATGAATGGATATAGTGGTTCTTCAGGAAATTTTTTTGCGGCTGGAGAAAACGGTCCTCAGACTGTAGAGAGTCAGGCGGGAAACACAATCCAAGGAGCAGGTGCAGGGCATACACCAAATTATACGGTGAATCTTACCACGGCAAATGGAAAGCAGATTCCTCTGCAGGTGGAGCGTACAGAGAGGAAATCACAGTCCGGGCTTTCGGCACTGATGTCTAAGTTTTTACCGAAGGGACCAGCAAAGACACTTCTTACAAGGATGATTGAGGGCAGGTATTCGGGAGAGCAACTGACAGAAGTTATGTATGCGTATGAGAAGCATCTTGATGAGGCAGAGGTGCAGGAGCTGCTTGATGCGAATCTTCCTCCGGAAGAGATGCACGGTATCATCAATGTGGTTGCCGCAGCGAAGGGTGGTGAGAAATAATGTCAGAGATCAGCGATGCAGTACAGATCATCCGTGTCGGTTTTGAGGGCATGGAGATAGCGATGAAGGTCGGGAGTGCCTCCATCGGCACGATGCAGAAGACCATGAAGTTCATTTATGGGATGCTGAATTTTGAGAAAAGCATGGGAAAGACTTCCATGAAGCAGCTTCTGATGCGTGGCGGGGATCTGCAGGTGCTGGAGTTTGATAAGCTGGATCTTTCAAAGGTGCAGAAGCTTGCAAAAAAGTATGGGATATTATATTCCGTCATGCCTGACATGGGCAGGGAGGGTAAGGTGGAAGTGCTTTTCCATAGCGAGGCTGCACCGAGGGTCAATCTGCTGATAAGCAAGTTAAAATCAGATACGATGTCGGTAAAGAGCATGGACAAATTCTTGGAGGAGACTGATGATAAGGCACTTGGGGTTTTTGATAAGTTCCTTAAAAAAGAAAAGTCGGGAAACCTTGATGTCCACGCCGATGCCAACCT
>JAFVAA010000551.1 GCA_017476305.1 Lachnospiraceae bacterium | reverse complement strand
ACTCTCCTCCGGAAAAAATGTCTTCGGAAAGGGCTTCCATCGCTCTTTTCATCTTTGCGGTGAGAGTATCATAATGAAAACACTCCGGATAAGTAGTAAGCCCCAAATATTCCACACAAAAAACGGTAATATTTTTTGCAAAGGAAAAAATTCCGAAATCCTCTAAAATTTCTTTTAATCTGCCGGAATCAATTTCACCGGTTTTCTGCTCCAGATATAGAACCCAGTCACACAGGAGTTTGATTCCAAATCCTGCATCAAGCAGATGCTGCAGCATATGAAGCAGCAGATACAGGGCATCTAAGGTGGCAGGCAAAACCTTGTCGAGTTTTAGAGAGTCATAAAGTGCCCTGGTCTTTTGGTTCAATTTCGTACTTTCCTGGCTGCTGATCAGATTTTGGTGCAGCTCCAGGAGATAGACGCGCCCATTTCTATCTAACGTATATTCATGGTGATGATCTCCATTGCTGGATACCCTGCTGAACCCGTGCTCTGCTAAAAGGAGGGAGGCCTTTTTGAATGCCTGCTTTTCATTGATCAAAATATCTACGTCACCAAAACGGCGGCATTCCGGCTTTTTATACAGTTCCGAAAGCAGGATGCCTTTGATCAGGGCATAAGGAAGCCCTGCATCGTCAAAAATTTTACATATATAGCCGGTAAAATATTTATTTTGGTAGTAGGCTAATGCGTAGCTGGCGATTTCGTGCTTCAAAAACAAAATATTTTGTTCGGGAAGCTCAACGCCTCTGGTACACAGAAAATCATAAATGAGAGGGACGATTTTTTGTTTTCGTGATATGTCTAAAAGCGTACGGATCATATCCGCAGGATTTTCGGATTTTAAAATCTCTGCAGCCGCTGCAGAGGTGTCAGATCTATCATCATGCAATTCTTCTGACAGTGCCTTCAAAAACAGCTTTTCTACCTCACGCATATCCCATCCTCCCTTCTGAGCCATTCGCTTTTTTCCAAAATGCGCGAAAGCTCTTATCCAAATGATATCCTATCCCTATTATATAAGAAAATTGTGGAAAACACAATCCTTTCAGGGCGGCAACATGAACTATAATCGTAAACGAGTGGTAAATAAGTTACATCCCTTCGTGACAAGAGGGTAGATATTTCGGGAATCTTGTGCTATAATGAACATCATGTGCATGGAGGATTTATACTCGTTAACGGTATAACATTTATGCGGCCGACCGCAAAAGGAAGATAGCCGCAAAGCGGCTTGCGGTCGGCGCAGGTTCATGAACAAAACGGCAAGCCATTTCGTTCATGAGTATATAAAATATGTAGAACTGAGGAAAAAACAGATGAGTGATGATAAAAAACAGCTTTGGGTCCGCAGGGTGTTTTTATTGATTTTAGATGTACTATCCGTGGGGCTGGCAGGATTTTTAGCACTGTTTCTGCGGTATGATTTCAGGATGCAGAGCATCGATATGTACTATATGGAACGCCTGTTCCAATATTTGCCGATCCAGATCGTGACGGTCATTCTTTTGCTGATTCTGTTCCATATGTATAACAGTTTATGGGAATTTGCCAGTCTGGAAGAGATGACCAGTATCATGGCGGTCTGCATCCTGGCAGAGTGCCTGCACTATATCGGGATGAAGTGGGTGATATCCGGAGCCAGGGATGGTTTTGTGATGCCAAGAAGCTTCTGGCCGATAGAAATGCTATTTCTGATGATGCTCATCGGTGGAACCCGGTTCTTTTACCGGTTTTTACGCCGGGCGAGTAATTTTTATAAAACGGATACCAAGAGCCGGATCATGATCGTCGGCGCAGGAGAGACAGCGAATGCCCTGATTCGGGAGATTGAGGTGAGTAAATACCTTGATGGGAAGGTCGTGTGTGCCATCGATGATGATAAAAGCAAGGTGCACAGCTATATCCAGGGAGTGAAGATCGTGGGAGGGCGTAAGGATATCCCGTGGGCAGCAGAGAAGTACAACGTTACCGATATTTTGATAGCGATTCCTGTTATTTCCCGTAAGGAGCTGAACCGGATCGTAGACTACTGTAATGAAACCACCTGCCGGGTCAAGATGCTTCCAAATATGAGCCAGGTAATCAAAGGGGAGGTCAGTGTCAGCCGGCTGAAAAACATCAATATCGAGGATCTTTTAGGACGTGACAGCGTGGAGCTTCATACGGACAAGGTCATGGGGTATGTAAAGGATAAAGTCATCATGGTGACGGGGGGCGGCGGCTCCATCGGGAGCGAGCTGTGCCGGCAGATTGCGAAGCATTCCCCGAAAAAGCTGATTATCATTGAAATCTATGAAAATAATGCCTACGACATCCAGCAGGAGCTGATGCGAAGCCATCCAGAGCTAAATCTGGTGGTTCTGATCGCATCGGTCCGGAATACGAACCGGATGAAGCTGATCTTTGAAACGTATCATCCGGAGGTGGTATACCACGCTGCCGCACACAAGCACGTCCCTCTGATGGAGGTCTGCCCGAGTGAGGCGATCAAGAACAATGT
>JAFVAA010000550.1 GCA_017476305.1 Lachnospiraceae bacterium | reverse complement strand
GTATGCAGAAGAACTCCAAAGGAAGGAGGAGACATTCGAAAAAATATAGAAGGAGGATTTTCACTGGCGGCATATTAAAGAGGAATTCGACCGGATGAAGGAAGCAGAAAGCGGAAATCCGGTGGAGGATATTTTTGAAAAATTTGAGGAATATTTAGGACTTATTTCGGAGGACGGGATTACCCTTTGCTCTCTGGATGAGAAGTTTACTGCAGTCCTGACCAGCAGGATGGAAACCGACGGTTCGGAAATAGAACATATGCTGACGTATGGAACTCTTTCTGAAGGGACAAAGGACACGATTTCCCTGGCATTCCGCCTGGCAATGTTAGAGCATATTTTCCCGGATGGAGACGGGCTTGCGGTCTTTGACGATCCGTTTACGGATATGGATCCGGGGCGTGTAAGGCAGGCGTGCAGGCTGATTGAGAGGTTCGCTGAGAAAAATCAGGTGATTTTTTTGACCTGTGATGAGAAGTACAGGGAGCTGCTGCATGGGGGAAATCTGATTTGTGGTCAGCCTTGAAGCGGCTGAAAACATTTTGTATAATGAATGAAAAAGCACCGGGAAAGGAGGACATATGGACAGAGAAATGAAAAAAGCAGAGGAATTTCAGCGGTTAGAGGCATATGAATATTTAGAAGGAGAATATATCGAGGAGATTGAAAGCTTTGCCATTCGTCTTCGGCATAAGAGGACGGGGGCGAAGCTTATTGTTTTATCCAATGAGAATCCGTATAAGGTGTTTCACATCTCCTTTTTGACACCGCCCAAGAATAGCCGGGGCGTGGCGCATATCCTTGAACACTCGGTCCTGGCGGGCTCCCGTACATATCCGACGGGAACATGGGAAAAAATTATAGACGGACTGAGCATCGGCGGGGGAAATGCTCTGACATCTGCAGATCATACGAGCTTTTATTTTATGGCGCAGAAAGAGGAGGAATTCCTGGAGTGTATGGATCTGTATATGGATTCTGTGTTCTATCCTCTGGTGCTTACGGATGAAAATATTTTTAAAAGGGAAGGCTGGCGGCTGGAAATCGTGGAGGATGAGGAGGGAGAGCCTTATATTGACTACAATGGTGTCGTTTTAAATGAAATGAAAGCGCATGATGGCAATTATGTCAGACGTGCATATGATAAATTTTATCAAAAACTGATGGAGGGCTCTGTGTATCACTACCGGTCCGGCGGAAAATCCTATCAGGTGCCAAAATGTTCCTATGAGGAGCTGGTGCAGTATCATAAAGACTACTATCATCCTTCCAATGCCTGTATCTATCTGTATGGAGATATGGAGCCCGGGGAGACGCTGCGTTTTTTAGATGAAGAATATCTGTCCTGTTTTGAAAGAAGGGAACCGGTCATCCTTCCAATGGTATCCGTTGAAAAATCATTAGAGATCTGTAAAAAGAAGATAAAAGCGGAAAAGGAGGAGGATCATTTCTATATCTATGGATTTCTTTTCGGGGAAAAGGTCAGACCGGAGCAGGCGATGGCTTTTCGTCTTTTTTTAAAGGAGATGGCATCGATCGTGCGGCATGAGTTGTCAGGTGTAGGGATTTTTGCAGATGTAGAGTGCGGCTTCTCACAGACAGGCCCACAGGACAGTATCGATATCCTGATCTTTACGGAGGTGAAGAATGCGGGAAAGGATATCTATAAGGCAGTAAAAAAAGCCATTCGGGGAAAATTTGAAAATGATGAAGTGTTTCGCGCAGAGCTGATGGCAAGGATCAACTGTTATGAACTGGGATTCTGGGAGGATATGAATGCGAAAGGCTCTGTAGGAGTGAACCTTTTTGAAATGCTTGAAAAATACTGGTACTATGATGAAAGGTATGTTTTTGATGTTTTCCAGGTTTCAGATCAGCTTCAGTATGTGAAGAACAGAATATGGGGAGGATGCTATAATACGCTGATCTCCCAGGAGATTCCAAAGCAGAGAAGAGAGGTGCTCTTAGAGTGCCAGCCGAAATTTATGGGTGGAGATTATTTCCTAAAACGTCTGTATGATCCTTTAAATGCACTGTTAAAGGACTTTACGGATGAAGAATTTCTGCAGTTGGAAAAAGAGGATGCCAGATACCGTTTATGGGATGAGGAGGTGCATAAGCGGACAGGACAGAGCGAGGAGTGGAAAAAGACCAGAGAAAAAATCAGGGAGCATACGGAAATGGCAAGTACGGAATACGTGAAAAGTGTGGAGGGTGGAATCACGTATTACCACATTCCTGTTACACAGAGCAAGGTAGTCTGGCTGTGCCTCAGCTTTGATGCGGATGATTTCAAGGAACACATTTCTGAACTGAATCTTTTGGTGAATTTTATCGACGGAAGGGATTTTGGCTCTTTTTTTGGTCTTGGCTACGACGAAGCAAAAACATTTCTGACCAGTTATCTCATCACAGAGCTGGTCGTGAACCGGGATTTTTCTTCAAAATCAGACCTTTCTCATCTCCGGGTGGATATTTCGACCTGTGTTTTGGAGGAAAATATACCAGATGCCGTGCGGCTGATCCAGAGAATGCTCTTTGATATTTTTATTGCGATTCCGAATTTTGAGGAGGGCATTGAGCGGAGAATGGAACAGATGAAAGCAGATTTTTGCGATTCACCGGAAAACTATCATACGATTGCTGGCGGCGCTGTGGTCGATGAAAGAATTTTACTTATGGACCAGAGTGGGGGATGGGAATATTATGAATTTTTAGACTCCCTGAAAAAAGGAGGAAGAAAGGCACTAAAGAGTTTCTATAAAAACTGCTATGCCATGCTCAACCGGATTTTTGTGGAGGAAAGATTATCGGTATTTTGCAGCTCTTCGGAAAGAGGGCTCATCCTGGTGAAAAAATCATTCGCACAGAATGCGCTTTCTCAGGTACATAAGGAATTACTGTCAAAACTAAAAAAGGATTACAAGGATGCGATCCGGGAAGAAGAAAATTATGAAATCCGAAAGGAACTAAAGCGGTGGAAAAAATTTTTCTGCAGATATGGAGAAAATACAGAGCTTACGAAGTGGCGGGAGGGGACGGAGATTTCTGCGGAAGCCTCTGCAGATATGTCAAATCGTGCTGTCATCATTCCATCCAGTGTGAATTATATTTCGTTTTATGGAAGTGCGGGAGAGGGATATGATTATCTGGAAGCAAATGTCGGTGCGCTCCGTGTCGCAGAGGCGATGATAAAATCGGAGTATCTTAGAAATGAACTGCGGGAGCATGGTGGAGCGTATGGATTTGATATCGCTGTCTATACCTCTGGAAAGCTGGAGATTACTTCCTATCGGGATCCGCATTTGAAAAGAAGCTTTCAGGTCATCAAAAAATGTGGCGTTTTTTTAAAAAATTATGATTTTGATGAGAAGAAGCTGTCTGAAATCAAGCTGAGTATGCTTAACGGGATGCTGGACAGTAAGAACTCAGATCCCTGGAGCGGGCAGGAGGATGTGAGAAGCATAGAAATCAAGCAGATGGAGCCCGACTTTGAGCAGAGGACGATGGAGCAGATCAGAGACTGTACGAGGGAGGATATTCTAGAGGCTGCGGAGCTGATCGAACAGATGCTGGAAAATGGCAGGTTCTGTGTGTTTGGTTCGAAGAAGTCGATAGAGAAAAGGGCAAGTCTGTTCGGACGGATCGATGTGGTGTTTGAGGAGGAGGGAGAAGAAGAGGAGAAGCCGGTTCAGACTTCTCCTAGCAGGTGATGATCGTTCCTGTTTTTCCCTGCATTCCTGCCAGTGCAGTATCGATTCCGGTAATGATGGCTTTCCGGCCTTTTTTCGAGGAAGCAAAGGAAACAGCGGCTTCTACCTTTGGCAGCATGGCTCCTGTGGTGAACTGCTTTTCATCGATGTATCTGGTGGCATCCTCTACGGTCATGACATCGATCGGTGTTTCGCGGTCGGTTCCAAAGTGAAGTGCGACTTTTTCCACGCCGGTAAGCAGTAAAAGAACATCAGCATTTAATTCTTCGGCGAGACATGCACTGGTCAGATCCTTTTCTATGACGGCACTGGCACCCTTTAATACGGTTCCCTGCTGCAGCACCGGGATTCCGCCGCCTCCTGCGGCTATGACGACCTGACCGGCATCCATCAGGGTTTTGATGGTGTCAGTTTCGTATATCTCCATTGGACGTGGGGCAGAAATGATCCTTTGGTATTTTCCTGACTCGACTTCAATGATATGATTGCCTTTCTCCTCTTCCTTTTTTGCATCTTCTTCGTTCATAAAACGCCCTATTTTTTTGCTGGGGTAGGAGAATGCGGTATCAAATGGATCGACACGTACTTGTGTAATGATGGTAGCGACTGGTTTATAAATTCCTCTGTTCAAAAGCTCAGTGCGAATCGCATTCTGGAGATCATAACCGATATACCCCTGGCTCATGGCACTGCATACGGACATCGGGGCTACGGTATTTTCCGGTTCCAGGCGGCTGTATTCTGTCATGGCGGCATGGATCATGCCGACCTGTGGTCCGTTGCTATGTGTGATTACGATCTGATATTTCGCTTCTACCAGATCGGCTATGGCTTTTGCGGCATTTTTGATGGCTTCCTTCTGTTCGGGAAATGTCTTTCCGAGCGCACTGTGTCCCAGTGCGGCGACGATTCTTTTATGATTCATTAGGTTCTTCCTCCTTTTTCTATCTTTATCTAATATTATCATGGAAATTTAGGAAAAGCAATATATTTCACAGGTGACGAAGCTTCCCGGGAAAAAAGAAAAGCCCGCTTTTGCGGGCTTTTGCAAAAAGACGGTCAAACGCCTTTTTATACCTCAAATAACAGTTCAGCATACGTAGGCACCGGCCAGAATTCCTCATCGACAAGCATCTCTAACGCATCGATCGGTTTTCTTAATTCTCCCATTTTTACGAAAATGACATCTCTGAAAAATTCTGCCTGCTCTTTTCCTTCCGGTTTTTTTGCTGCCTCATCGGTCTCTTTTTCAAGCTCTGCGAGCGCTTTCTGTGCTTCTGCCAGAAGAGAAGAACAGTTCGTCAGGCGTTCGGTCTGTACACTGACATCTGCAGAAGGGCATGCTGCTTTGATGCTGTTGATGGATTCTGCCAGACTCGTGGTGTAGCGGATGACGGCAGGAATATACTGCTTGCTTGCCATATCGATCATCGTTTTTGCTTCGATATTGATGGTCTTTGAATAGTTCTCGTAATTAACCTCCACACGGGATTCTAACTCTGCTTCTGTAAATACATTCTGTCTTTCGAACATTTTAATTGATTTTTCCGATGTGAGATATGGAATTGCCTCTACGAAGGATCTGATATTTGGAAGTCCCCGCTTTTCTGCTTCCTCGATCCATTAATCAGAATATCCGTCTCCATTGAAAATAATCTTCTGATGTTCGGTCACGGTCCTCTTAATCAGATCCTTTACTGCAGCATCAAAATCAGATGCTTTCTCAAGCTCATCTGCAAAGTCTTCCAGAACATCAGCTACGATAGCATTTAAAGTAAAGTTTGGTCCGGCGATGGACATGGAGGAACCAAGCATACGGAATTCGAATTTGTTTCCGGTAAAGGCAAAAGGAGAGGTACGGTTTCTGTCCGTAGCATCCTTCTTTAGAACCGGAAGGACATGAACACCGGTATCCAGGCTTTCTCCCTGAATAGAGGATTTGACATTTCCTCTTATGATTTGTTCAATGATATCCTCTAACTGCTCTCCAAGGAAAATGGAGATGATGGCAGGAGGTGCCTCGTTTGCACCAAGTCTGTGGTCGTTTCCGGCATTGGAAGCAGACAGGCGCAAAAGCTCTGCATGTTCATCTACAGCGCGGATGACTGCGGCGAGGAAAAGTAAGAACTTCGTATTTTCGTGTGGTTTCTTCCCGGGATCCAAAAGGTTGATTCCGGTATCCGTAATGATAGACCAGTTGTTATGTTTTCCGGATCCATTGACACCGGCAAAAGGTTTTTCATGTAATAAACACTCTAAATTATGTCTCTTAGCCACCTTTTTCATCATTTCCATGACGAGCTGATTGTGATCCGTGGCGATATTGGCAGTTGTAAAAATCGGTGCCATTTCGTGCTGTGCCGGTGCAACCTCATTATGCTGCGTTTTTGCGAGGATTCCTAACTTCCAAAGCTCGATATTTAAATCCTTCATAAAAGAAGCGATGCGTTCCTTTATGGTTCCGAAATAGTGATCATCAAGCTCCTGTCCCTTTGGTGCAGGAGCACCGAACAGGGTACGCCCGGAGAAAATCAAATCCTTCCGCTTCATGAACATATCATGATCTACTAAGAAATATTCCTGTTCCGGTCCAACCGAGCAGGAGACCTTTTTCACATCATCATAACCAAAAAGCTTCATAATACGGACCGCCTGCTTACTGATAGCTTCCATAGAACGAAGGAGCGGTGTTTTTTTATCCAATGCCTCACCTGTGTAAGAACAGAATGCCGTAGGGATGCAGAGAGTCACTCCCGCAGCATCCTCCTTTAGAAATGCCGGTGAGGTGCAATCCCATGCGGTATAGCCTCTTGCCTCGAAGGTGGCACGCAGTCCTCCGGACGGAAAAGAGGAGGCATCCGGTTCCCCTTTTATAAGCTCTTTTCCTTTGAACTCTAAAACGGGCTTACTCTCAGAAGCAGGACTTAGGAAGGAGTCGTGCTTTTCCGCAGTTACACCGGTCAGTGGTTCGAACCAGTGGGTATAGTGGGTTGCTCCATGATCCAATGCCCATTCCTTCATCGCATGTGCCACTACATTAGCAATGTCGGAATCCAGCTCTGCGCCGCTTTCCAAGGTTTTTTTCCAGGATTTATACACATCCTTTGGCAGTTTTTTCTGCATGACATCGTCGTTAAATACATCTTTTCCAAATACCTCTTCAATTACATTTGTTTCCATAGTAGATACCATCCTTTCCTAGATAGAGATTAGGCTGCAGTTCACAAGGAAATGTGAGCTGCGGCTTTGGCAGACAGGGTATTTGCCCATTTGCCGTAAAAGTATAAAAGGCGTACTCAAATAGATTGAGAACGCCTTTGTTCTATACATTATTATTTCATTTGCATTAACCATAGCACATTTTTTTTGATTTGAAAAGCCCTTTTTTAAAAAAAATTAAATATTTTTTAAAAATCCATGTAAAGGAATTGCAAAATAATGAAAAAAAAAGTATGATAGAAGCAAGAAGAAAATGGCAGCTGTGGACGGTAACAGGAAACAGCGGTTTAAGATCTGGAGGGAAAGATGAGTGAATCTGAAGTTTTAAAGGAACGGGGATTTGAGGAGACGGAAGGCAGGGTGGAAAAGAAGGGGTTCATTTCGTGGAAAGAAGCCTTTTCGAAGTGGTTTGGACTTTTTCTGGTGCTGATGGCAGTTATTTTGATTTCTCTGATCATCTATAATTTTCAGACGATCGTAAAGAATTTCTTTTCTCTGTTCGGCCTGATCAAGCCAATCGTCTATGGCTGTGTGATTGCTTATATTTTAAATCCGCTGGTCAAATGGATCCAGGGAAAGTTTTTGAAGCTGATGGAGAGAAAGGGAAAGGTGGTTTCGGAAAAGGGAAAGGGTGCCGCTCTGGGGATTTCCATCGTGCTTTCTCTGATTTTTATGATTCTGGTGGTAGTCGTTTTATGCTGGATGGTGGTTCCGCAGCTTGTTTCTACCATTTCCTCCCTTGTGAATGTACTGCCGGAAAAAGCGCAGTATTATTATCAGGATCTGGAAAAAAGGATTACAGAGAACACTTTTTTAGCAGATAATCTTCAAAAGGCAATTTTAAAGGCGACCGGTTCTCTGGAAGAAATCATTGAGGAAAAAGTGCTTCCGTGGATGCAGTCTGATTTCCTGCCCGGCGTAAATACGGTGGCAGTCCAGTTCGTAAATGGAGTATCCAGCTTTATTAACGTGCTGTACAATTTTTTCATCGGGCTTATCGTAGCGATTTACATACTGCTCGGGAAAAGTACCTTTTCGGCACAGGCGAAAAAGATTACCTATGGTATCTTTTCGAAACGGCATGCGGACATTCTGATCCATTATGTAAAGCTGACGCATAAGATGTTTAGCGGGTTTATCTTTGGAAAGATTGTGGATTCGGCTATTATGGGCGTTCTTTGCCTGATTATGATGACGATTTTCAGGCTTCCGTATGCCATGCTCATCAGTGTGATCGTCGGCGTGACAAATATCATTCCATTTTTTGGTCCTTATATTGGTCTGATTCCGAGTGTATTTTTGATCGTTTTAGTAAGTCCCATGCAGGCACTGTATTTCATCATCATGATTGCCATATTACAGCAGGTGGATGGAAACCTGATCGGTCCGGCGATCTTAGGAGAGTCAACGGGACTGTCTGCTTTCTGGGTGCTGTTTTCGATTCTTTTCTTTGGCGGACTTTGGGGATTGCCGGGGATGATCGTGGGCGTTCCTTTTTTTGCCGTGATCTACCGTATCGTGGCAGATATTTTAAATTGGAGGCTTCGGAATAAATCTCTTTCGACAGTGACGGATTCCTATAGGAATTTAAAGGAGATCCGTGTTGATGAGAAGGAAGGGATCGTTTATGTACTCTATCAGCCGGAGGACTTTGAAAAGAAGGATAAGGAAACGAAAAAGAAGCCATTGGAGCAGTTAAAGAAGCGGTTTGCAAAGCTGGCAGAGAGAAAAAAACAAGGGAAAAGCAAATAGGGCGGGAATGGCTCTTGACGTTTTAGTGAAAATTCGGTAAAATAAAGGAATTGTGGGTGGCTTTTGTTTTTTTTGGAGGCGCATTATGATAAAGAGTATGACAGGCTATGGGTATTTTGAATGGATCGATGCCGAACATAAAATTACAGCGGAAATAAAATCGGTCAATCACAGATATTGTGATCTGAGCATCAAAATGCCTAAAAAATTCAATGCCTTTGAAAGTGAGATACGCAGTATTTTAAAAACATACGCAGGACGTGGAAAGATAGATCTTTATATCAATTATGAAAGCTATGTGGAGAACCGGGCGAAGATTTCCTATCATGAGGAGGTGGCGCGGGAATACGTGGAGGCAATTGGTAAGGCGGGAGAGAGCTTCTCCCTGGAAAAGGGACTTACTGCAGCCTCTTTGATCCGTTATCCGGAGGTCGTTACGATTGAAGAAAGGGAT
>JAFVAA010000549.1 GCA_017476305.1 Lachnospiraceae bacterium | reverse complement strand
TATGGATTTTCTGTAAGAATGTGTGATGGATATGAAGGAGCGAATAGAGAGAGCGCACGCAGGAGACAGAGAAGCACGAAATCAGATTGTAGAAGAAAACATGGGGCTGGTCTGGAGCATCGTCAGACGTTTTAGCGGGAGGGGCTGCGAGGAGGAGGATTTGTTTCAGATCGGCTGCATTGGTCTCATCAAGGCGATCGACCGGTTTGATACGTCCTATGAGGTGAAATTTTCTACTTATGCAGTACCGATGATAACAGGAGAGATCAAACGGTTTCTTCGGGATGACGGGATGATCAAGGTGAGCAGGACAGTAAAGGAAAACGGCTGGAAGATCGGAAAGGCGGCACAGCGACTCGGTCAGGAGCTTGGGAGAAATGCGACCATTGATGAGATCGCGGCGGCGACAGAGCTTAGCAGGGGAGAAATCGTACTGGCGATGGAGGCGGGAAGTGAGGTGGATTCCATCTACCGGACGATCTATGAATCAGAGGGCAGGGATGTCTCCTTGGTGGACCAGGTCATCGGGGTGAAGAACAGTGCGGTCGGCTATGCAGGCAGCACGGAAACGCTGCAGAGCGTCATGACCAGTGAAAACGGAGGGTTCATCGACGAGGAAAAGGAGGAGATTTTAGACAGAATGCTTTTATCAGAGCTGATCCGCAGTCTGGAGCCGAAGGAGCAGGAGCTGATCCGGTACCGCTATTTTCATGATATGACGCAGACACAGGTAGCGAAGCTTTTAGGGATCAGCCAGGTGCAGGTCAGCAGGATGGAAAAAAGGATTTTACAGACGATGAAAAGGAGAGGACATCTGGAGTGAGGGATGCCCTCTTTTTCGATAGGATAAGTTCCTAAAGTACAAACAAAATATAGAAAAATCATTACATAAAAACCAAAAAAAAGCCAATACTACTTTTATAAAGAAATGGAAAAGAGGTGATAAGATGCATTTCATAAATGGAAAGGTATGGCTTTTTTTGATGCTCGTGGTTCTGGCGGTCTCCTCCCTGTATCTGTGGCAGTCCGGTCAGCTCGGGAGAAAGGTATATGCAGGTGGCAGGCTTGTGGAAAAAGTAAGTCCGGAAACTGTCAGGTTCAAAGTTGCAGCATAGACGCCGCATAAAATGTGGCATGGGGGATTCGCATGGAAGAAAATGTAGTGTATATCAAGGCACCTATGAGTGTCAGTGTTTCGGAAAAAAAGCTTTTTTTAAAGGATGTCCTGGAAATTACAGGTGTAGATAAAAAGCTTGTTCAAAGGATAGAAAATCAGCTTTTATATTCTTTTTCCGGGAAACAAAGGGAAAAAGAGGTGTTTTCTATCATGAAGATCATTCGTATGATTCATGAGACCTGTCCGGAAGTCCAGGTGGTTTCCGTAGGGGAACCGGACTTTGTGGTAGAATATAAAATGGAAGAAGCTCCGGAAAAATGGCAGGAGCTGCTAAAACTCAGTCTTTTATGTGTGATCGTTTTTATTGGTTCGGCGTTTACGATTATGACGTTTAATACGGATGTGAGTGTAGAGGATGTGTTCGATCATTTTTATCAAATGGTCGCCGGTGGGAGAGAAGGGATGGGATCGCTTTTGGAGGCTTCCTATTGCGTGGGGATTTTTATAGGAATCATGGCATTTTATAATCATTTTAGTAAAAAGAAGTTAAAGGAGGATCCGACTCCGATCCATGTAGAAATGAGGAATTATGAAGAGGAGATGAATAAGGCGATCATGGAAGATGCGGCGAGAGAGGACTCCGTGGTAAAATAAACACGGAAGCGTTTATCATGCAAATTGCAATGCACTTTCGGTGCTATGGCAATTCGGCTATGTAATAAACATGGACATTTTTAGGAAGGAAAATTGTAAAAACAGCAATTTTCAGGTTATGCGCAGAAAACGTGCGCAAATTTATGAAAAAATGATGGGGGGATTATGGCAATTTTTTTGGAACAATGTGTTTGCATGATCTTAGGCTTTTCCAGCGGCCTGGCAGTTGCCGGAGGCGTATTTGCTTTTATTTCGATATTAGGGGTGCTTCCCAGATTGTGCAGCCGTTTTCGTCTGGCAGATCATGTGCATCAGGTGGAAACCTGTGTCGCTCTGGGAGGCATGTTTGGTGCCGTCACGACGGTATTTCCTTTTTCGCTGCCGTTTGGACAGGCAGGACTTGGGATCTTTGGAATATTTTCCGGAATTTTCGTGGGAGCACTTGCGATGGCACTGGCAGAAACCCTGCGGGTAATTCCGATTTTATCCCAGAGATTAAAGTTAAAGTCCGGGCTTCCCTATGTGATTCTTTGTATGGCATTGGGAAAAACGGCGGGATGTCTGATGCAGTTCTTTTTTGTATAAATCATAGGCAGCTCAGAAAGTGATTTCTTGAAAGGGGGAAGGAAAGATGCAGGAAAAGGATAGTGGGAATCCTACGATAAAAGAGGTTCTAAACGAGACAGATGAAGAGAAGAAAAAGGAAAAGTACAATGAATACGTGGCGCATATGACACCGAAAAATAATCCGTTCTTGAACTGTCTGAAGGCATTTCTGGTGGGTGGTGCCATCTGTACGGTTGGAGAGGGCTTTCGGCAGTTCTATATGTATTTAGGAAGTGATGAGGAGTTGGCAGGACTATATACGACGATTTCCCTCGTGCTCCTTAGTGTGCTTTTAACGGGGCTCAATGTTTATCAGAAGCTGGGACAGTTCAGCGGTGCGGGAAGCATCGTGCCGATTACGGGATTTGCCAATTCTGTAGTTTCTCCTGCCATCGAGTTTCAGGCAGAAGGACAGGTCTTTGGCATTGGCTGTAAGATTTTTACGATTGCCGGACCTGTGATTTTATATGGGATTTTTTCCAGCTTTCTTTTAGGCGTGGTCTACTGGATCGTGAAGATGGTTTGATTTTCTTTACAGCCTATGTGCAGGGGCAGGTCCACATTTGATTTTGCGAAATTAAATTGTCCAAAACCAAAAAAGAGTTGCGTTCTTTGGAAAAGAATGCTATATTATAGTAATCTATAACTAATTCGTATTCGTTTTCAGGGAAGCATTTCCACGGAAGTATTTCCGTGGAAGCATTTCCGTGGAAGCATTTCCGTGGAAGCATTTCCCTGAAAATGGAATGGTATGGAAAGCAGAGGGGGGATGATATGCTGCTCAGATATCCGGATTACTATGAAAGATTTCAGTGTATTGCAGGGAAATGCGAGGATACCTGCTGCGCAGGGTGGGAGATCGATATTGACGATGAGAGCTACGAAGCTTACATGCAGGTGCCCGGAGCGTTTGGAGAACGGCTGCGGGACAGCATCAAGGAGTATCATTCGGAGGATGAGGACATCTATGAAAATCATGGATTTCTATTAAGAACAGGAAAAAGATGTCCTTTTCTAAATCAGGATAATCTTTGTGACATGATTTTGGAGTTGGGGGAACAGTCACTTTGCTATGTGTGCACCCATACTCCGAGAAATTATTTTGAATATGATCATACGAGAGAGATTTCAATCAGTCCGAGCTGTCCGGAAGCAGGCCGTCTCATCTTTTCACAAAAAAAGCCGGTTCATTTTCTGGAAAAGGAATCGGAGGAGGAGTTTGGCTTTGAGGAAACCGTGGAAGAGCTTGAGCGGGCAAAAATCGTGCGCGAGGTCAGGGATGCTGCGATTTTTCTTTTGCAGAATCGCGTCCGGAATGGCAGAAAAAGACCTGTGGAAAAACGGCTGTGCGAATTCCTGATTTTTTCCAAGCGCATACAGGAGCTTTGGAATCTGGGAAAAGGAGTGGAAATTTTTGCTTTCGTGAAGAAGGTGCTGGATGGAAAAACAGAGGATTCATTTGAAAAGGAGTTCGCAGAAGGGATGGCGGAAAAGGACTTTGACAGAAAGGGAATGCTCTATGATGGCTTTTGCAAAAGGATGAAGCTTTTTTCAGAGATGGATAGTATCAATGAGGATTGGGAGCATGCCCTGGAGAGGCTTTATTTACTCTTTTTAGAAGAGGAAGCACCGGAACGGTATGCAGCTGCTGTGGAAAAATTTTCTACATATATTCGGGAAAAGGACAGAGAATACTTATATGAACAGTTTTTGGTATATTATGTGTTTTTGATGCTGCCCAGGGCCCTGGATGATGGGAACCTCTGGGGAAAAGCCCAGTTCATTGCGGTCAGCTTTTTAATGGTGAGGGATATGAATATAGAAACTTTTTATCGGAATATGCAGGAGCTTACGGGCGATGATTATGCGGAAAACGTCCGCTTCTTTGCAAAGGAAATGGAACATTCCGGGGAAAATATGGAGTTTTTGGAGGAGGAGCTTCTATTTGAGGAAGATTATCAATTAGAAAAGCTGCTGTTTTTTATCCATGCAGTATAAGGCGTGTTTTTTGAAAACGTAAAAAGTATTTTTGTCGTTCCCTATGGAAACAGGATTGGAAATGATGTGAGTTTGAGAAAAGGAAAGGTGTGGTGATTTTATGAGAATACCAGGATTTTTAAAAAAAGGAGATTTTATCGGTTTTGTGGCTCCGTCCTTTGGGTGCAGTGTGGAGCCCTACTATACAGCATTTAAAAATGCAGGGAAGAAGCTTTCGGAGCAGGGCTTTCT
>JAFVAA010000548.1 GCA_017476305.1 Lachnospiraceae bacterium | reverse complement strand
GTGAGCGAGAAATATCATGCTAATACTGCCGGATTTGCAACTGGCAGGGCGAGGACAGACAGCAGGGTATAATGATACTCCTGTCCAGTCATAAAGTCGAGCAAGACGGAAATATCTCCGATATTGTCGCAACAGTTGAGGGCAGCTAGGGGAGATCCCCGTAGGAGTGAGATACTCGTGGAGCTGATAAGGAACGGTAACATTGATATTCCTTTGCAGACAGCCGCCTGATGATTTCCCTATGCCTTATGGTGAGAGTGAAAAGTGACTTTTTCATAGGAACTGTGCAAAATTAAATTTACCATTTTTTGAGCAAGAACACTTGCATATATGGTGTTTGCGCTCAAAAAATGAGTAAATTATTTATGTGCAGTTCCTTCACCAGCCGAAAAAATTATGATAAGAAGTTTCTCCTTTTCGGAAAGTAAGGCAGAACCGCCGGGGTGTCCGTGACAAATAGGCGGGATATGTAAAAGCCGGACAATTTGAAAAAAGGATTGTCCGGTGGCTACATAGCATGGATAAATGCGAAAAGAATTTCAGACTTTGGCAGAAGAACAGTATAGTATTGATATTTGAAATGCAGGATTGATTTAGAGGGGGTGATTACGATTAAAAAAAGAAAGATTTGCAGAGGAGACATTTACCGGGTTAATTTTGATCCAGTGTTCGGTAGCGAACAGGGAGGGTGCAGACCGGCAGTCATTCTTCAGAACAACAGGGGGAATATTTACAGTCCTACGGTCATCATAGCTGCCATTACAAGCAGACACAAAAGCAAAATGCCTACCCATGTCATAGTGGATGATATTACAGAGGCAGGGCAACAGTCCGTTATTCTGCTAGAGCAGATCAGGACGATTGATAAAAAAAGATTGGAAGATTATATATGTACTTTAAGTGATGAAGATATGGAGAGAGTGAATAAAGCGATATGTTTCAGTATGGGAATTAAAAAGAAAAGGAAAAGTCATAAAGAATGATTTTAATATGATGTGTGGTTGGTAAAATCGCACATTCGATAAAAAGTGGCTGTATCAATATAATAACCTTATACAGCCGCTTATTTTTATGCGGAGGTATTTCATAATGGAAAGTGTAACAAAGGATCAGGAAACAGAGCAGAAAGAAAATGCAGCAGAAGAAACGGAGAATTTCCAAGCGTTTATCAATGCGATGGCGAGGGTGATAGAAAAGTATGGAAATCGTGTTCTGAAAGAAGCTGCAGATGTTGTGTAGAGATACACGGCATTTACATAGTTACATTTCCTAATAAAACCGGAGGTGATAGAAAGATGAACAGAGAAGGAAAAAAGTGTGTATTATATCCAAGAGTGAGTACGGAAATGCAGGTTGACGGGTACAGTCTAGAGGGACAGAAAACGAGTCTGAAGCGTTTTGCGGACAGAGAAGAAATGGAAATCATAGGCATATATGAAGATGCCGGAAAGTCCGGAAAATCTATCGAAGGTCGCCCGGCATTTAAGCAGATGCTTTCTGATATTGAGAACGGACTTGCAATAGATTATATTTTAGTTTACAAGCTATCACGATTTGGAAGAAATGCAGCCGACATATTAAATTCATTGGAATTTGTACAGTCTTATGGGGTAAATCTAATCTGTATAGAGGAAGGGATTGATTCGTCACAGACAAGTGGAAAACTTTTAATATCTGTTCTTTCTGCGGTAGCAGAAATCGAAAGGGAAAATATCATTGAGCAGACCATGAACGGACGCAGGGAAAAGGCAAGACAGGGAGGATGGAATGGGGGATTTGCACCATATGGATATTATCTGAAGGATAACCACTTGTATATAGAAGAAACGGAGGCAGAAGCAATCCGTATGATTTATGAATTATATTGTAATTCTGGCATGGGAATAAACGGAGTAGCAAAAAGCTTAAATTTGCAGGGAATAAAGAAGAAACCAAGACAGAATGGAAAATTGGAATTATGGTCTAATCATTTGATCCGGCAGATTTTGGATAATCCGGTTTATTGCGGAAAGATAGCGTATGGACGGAGGGTAAAAGAAAAGGTAAAGGGAACGAAAAACGAATACAGACAAGTCCGGACAGATGAATACATATTAGAGGAAGGGCAGCACGAAGGAATTGTGAGCGTTGAATGTTGGAATAAAGCACATGAAAAGAGAATACAGAGAAGAAAAGAAAGGTCGGCAAGGATTGAAAATGACAGGGTACATTTATTGACGGGGATGCTCAGATGCCCAAAATGTAATTCCCCGATGTATATGAATAAGCACGCATGGACAAATAAAGACGGCACATATAAAGAAACTTATTATTATGTCTGTTCTGCGGTGAAATATCAAAAAGGTAAACATTGTGATTATAAGGCGAATTTGAGAAAAGATGATATAGAGCCGCTTGTGATTGAGGCAATCAAACAATTAGTAAGTGATGGATATTTTGCAAAGCAGATTAAAGAAAAAATCGGAATGCAGATAGATACAAAAAAGATTGATAAGGAGATTGCAAATTATGAAAAGAAATTAAAAGAAGTAGATATGAATAAAGCAAGACTTGAGCAGGAAATAGATAACCTTCCGGTCAATGCGAAGTATCGTGAAAGAAAAATCCATGATATGACACTCCGGCTGGATGGATTATATGAAACGATGGCAGAGCTTGAAGAACGAATAGAGGATGCAAAGCTAAGGCGGCGTTCTGCCGAAATGGAAAATATCACTTTGGAAAATATTTTTAATATTTTGAAGAATTTCGGAACTTTATATGATATGATAACAGATGAAGAAAAGAAGTCGATACTTTCCTATCTGGTAAAAGAAATACAGATATATCCGAAAGATGAATCGAAACAGATATTAAAGTCGATAGAGTTTAATTTTCCGGTTTATCTGGAGGGAAATGAGGTAAGGGAAGTTTTGTGGGAAAAGGGTAATACCGTTGAGACGGTAGTTCAGTTGGTCAACATCGGCGTAAAGCCCGATTATACAGTGCGTTTGGAACTTGATGTAGATGAATTCTACAAGACTGTAGGCGAAGAAAAGAGACACTTCGTTAAGCCTGACCAGAAGAATAAGAAAGATAAGTAAAACGCTGATATTTAGGGCATCGGAAAAGAGAATATATTTATAAGAGACCTGATTATGATACCAAAAGGGTATTGTAGTCAGGTCTTTTTTGTTTCCGCAGAAAGGAGGAAAATCTTGAGATGAGAATCGCATTTTGGGACTTAAGAGCACCACCATCATTTGGTGGAAACAGCCACCATTACAGTGTTTTACAGCTTTAAGACCTGTATGATAAGATAGGTGCAACAAATAAATCTGATGGTTGTGGTTTACATCAGCGGTCAGGTTTCATATCACCCACGAAGTTGGAAAGCTCCGGTGTGTTTTCGGACAGTAATCAGTCGAAGATTTGCCATGTGTACCGAAGGACTGAGAAGTGAAGGTCAAGCGAATCACGGACACTTCATGATGAAGTGAGCACAAGTTGCTAGTATGGCGGAGTGATAATAACCCACAGAGGGATAGAAGATATTCCTTATCCTCGAAATGGCGTGAGAGGAGATAGTCGTGATAAACGGCGTCGTGAACACGAAAGTGTCAATAGATGGCAAAGCCATCGCCATGAAATGTCGAACATTTTTTGGTAGTGGGTCCTATGTGTACGGGCGTAAGAGGGACTGGAGACAGTCAGAGGCACACCTACATAACCGCATCAGGTTATGAATCATGCAGGAGACTGTAGTCTGAATCATCTGGATTTGGGTATACCGAGCTTAAATCTAAATCATCTGTACGGGCAGGATTCCTGCAAGAAGGGAGAGAGCCTTAGATGAGTGGTGTAGGTGGCAAAAAGAGACAGCTTATAAACTGTGAATGGCTGGATAGAATAGTGAAATTCAAAGCACATTTTGGCTGTCATGATTGCATGTATAAACATGCTTCTGTATGGAGACGGCAAAGCCGGGTATGTCATGGACGAGGAGGGCAAGAAGAATCTCAAAAAGGTCTTTGACGAGATGAATTATATTGATGCGGCGAGCAGTGCGGTGGAGATGGATGTCGGGGATTCGCTCGGAAAAGTCTGGGTGACAGCCTATTGTCCATGCTCCATATGCTGCGGTCCTTATGCAAACGGTATCACGGCATCGGGCAAGACGGCGAGGGC
>JAFVAA010000547.1 GCA_017476305.1 Lachnospiraceae bacterium | reverse complement strand
TTGTATAACCATCCACAGGAATCCCCTGGTAGCGGTCATTAAAATAATTATTGTCATAGGTAAAACGAAGCGGCAGACGCTTGATAATAAATGCCGGAAGCTCCGTAGCATCTCTGCCCCACTGTTTTTCCGTATAGCCCTTCACCAGCTTTTCATAAACATCTCTTCCTACCAGAGAAAGAGCCTGTTCCTCCAGGTTCTTCGGCTCTTTGATATCAAGTAAAGCAATCTGTTCCGCAATAATATCCTGCGCCTCCTTCGGCGTCTTTATCCCCAACATTTTACTAAAGGTATTCATGTTGAACGGAAGATTATATAATTCATCCTTATAAATCGCTACAGGAGAATTTATATAGTGATTGAACTCTGTAAACTCATTCAGATAATCCCATACCCTTTTATCCGATGTATGAAAAATGTGGGCACCATACTTATGGACCTGGATCCCCTCCACTTCTTCACAGTAGATATTTCCTGCAATATGCTCCCTTTTTTCTATCACAAGGCATGTCCTTCCCCTTTTCATCATCTCATGTGCAAAGACGGCTCCAAAAAGTCCCGCCCCTACGATCAGATAATCATATTTTTCCTTTAATTCCATATGAACCTCCCTTTTGCAAACTCTATACGACAATCGAACAAATATTTCAACTGGAAAATCCTTTAATGCAGCACCCTTCGGATTTCCTCAAACAGCTTTTCCTTATCCGGCGGCTTTAAAATATATCCCGCCGGTGTGGATTTTAAAACAGCATAGATCTGGCTTCTGTCATCAATATATGTCAGAAAGATAACCGGAATTTCTTTTGCGAACTCATCCTCCAGCATGGTTTCATACATTTCCTTTCCATCCATCTCCGGCATCTCATAATCCAAAAGCACCAGATCCGGCTGCTTGGAAAAAATCATCTTTAGACCGGTTTCGCCCGAGGTCGCTACATATACGTCATATTCCCCGTCTAAAATCTTCTTCGTATTTCTTAAAAGCACGGGATTATCATCCACGATTAAAATCTTCTTTCTTACCGGTATTTCATCGAATTCTTCCTCTACGCCCCCCTCCGGTAACATCCTCCTGCTTCCAAGCATCTGATAGCACTTGTCCAAAAGATCCTCTTTTCCGATCGGACGGAATACTTTGTCGAACTGCTCCGCTTCACAGTAGCCCTTACATTGTCCCCATCCCTCTCTCGTGGTAACTACGATTACAGGAGTCGTCCGGCAATTTTCCTGAATCCATCCAAAAATCTCCCCGTCCACTTCTTCAATTCCGATCTGACATGCAAGGATCAGATCCGGTTTCACTATTTTTACCATTCCCTGCACATTATCAAGTTCAGCAGAACAGAGCTGTACCTGAAAATCATCCTCCAGACACTCATTCAAGCTGCGGACAATGTCACCCAGCTCTCCAATCAATAAAACCTTTTGCATACGTTCCTTCACCTCTATCCTTTCTTAAAAAGCAGTCACGCTTCTTCCATATGCTGCATCCAGTTTTCCTCCAAACCCTCTGCTATCGCAATCGTGCGGTCTGCATTGATCTCAGCAACTGCTGACGCAAGTGCTTCCATCTGCTTTTCCTCCTCGTCCGAATACCGGAATTTCTGCAGCTGGCGAATAATCTCATCTGATGTATCGATGTCCATATCTGCAATCGCACTCTTTAAAAGCCTCAAATACTCCAAAAGCATAAAATAGTCCGGTGCTTTTTTCAGCCGGCTTTCCTCCGGAAACATGACCTTCAGCCTCTGCTTTAACTCCCGCCACTCCTGCAAAAAATACGGTGACACGTTCTTTATCACAGCCTTGTTTTCCTCTGCAGCAGCATGCTCCAGAACACGCGCCAGAGCCGATACGCTCATCGCACCAATCAGGGCAGCCGAGCTTTTCATAGAATGTACCTTGATTCGAAATTCCCCAAAGGCATTCTTCTCTCCTGCCAGAAGCTGCTGTAAAAAACGCTCTAAGGTCATTGCCTCCGCCTCATTTAAATCATAAAAATCCTTTGTCGTATCAAATAGCAGCTTTGCATTTTTCATTTTCTGCAAGGCAAGTGACCACTCCATCCCATCAATTTCCGGAAATACAGCTTCTAAAGTTTCCTCCCTTTTTTCCGAAGTCATCTCCGAGACCGGCCGTCTCTCCTTTACCACCTTTTCCTTCGGAAGCTCACGCATCAGAATTTCTTCCAGCCTGTCCGGATCGAGAGGCTTCGGCAAATAGTCCTGAAAGCCTTCATCCATGTACATTTCTCTGGCTCCGGAAATAGCATTTGCCGTCAGAACAATCACCGGTGTCTTCTGGCACAAATGCTCCTTCGACTCCTGAATCCTCCGGAAAGTTTCCAGCCCATCCATCTCCGGCATCATATGATCCAAAAAAATCAGGTCATAATGCTTTTCCCGAATTCGATCTAATGCTTCTTTTCCACCGGAAGCCTCATCCATACGGACTCCGGTTTCCTTTAACAGACCTTTAAACACCTTACGGTTCATTTTGTTATCATCTACAACTAATATTTCGGCTTCCGGAGCCCGAAACGTCACCTGATAGGTATAATTTTCCGCTTCCCCTCTCATCCGGTCCTCTAAATCCCCCACAGGATTTTTTCTCCAGATCCCCTGTTCCAGCTCAAAAGAAAAGATGGAGCCCTCTCCATATTCACTATCTAATTCCAAATGACTTCCCATCATACCGAGAAGATTTCCAGTCACACTCATGCCTATCCCGGTTCCGACAGAGTATCTGTTCTCCTCTGAAGCAAAGCCATCGAAGAGCCTGATAAAATCTTCTTCCGCCATTCCCGGTCCGGTATCTCTCACTTCAAAATGAAGCGTCAGCTTTTCTCTTTTTTCAGACTCTCCTTTCTTTCTTCTGGCGACCAGCGTTACACTTCCCCGTTCCGTATGCTCTACCGCA
This sequence comes from Lachnospiraceae bacterium, assembly GCA_017476305.1. GTDB lineage: Bacteria > Bacillota > Clostridia > Lachnospirales > Lachnospiraceae > Butyribacter. Next base: position 359 of record JAFVAA010000547.1, on the reverse strand, counting down.
TACTCCATCAGATTCAGCAGGACCTGACGAAGTCGGATGTCATCTCCGTAGAGGCCGGAAGGAAGCGTCGGATCCAATAAAAGTTTAATCTTTAAAGCTTTATTCTGTGCTTTCATGGAAACCATACGGATAACGTCTGAAAGCAGGCTGCAAAAATCATACCGGACCGGTACGAGCTCCATTTTCCCGGATTCTATTTTGGACAGATCCAAAAGGTCGTGCGGGACGTTCCGTAGTGAAAAGCTATGGCACAGTGACCGCTGGATTTCAAAACTTAACATTTGAATAATTCAGTTCACTGGAGAACTGAACACACGATATGTCGAATGACAGGGTAACGCCTCGAAAGGCATCCTTAA